>CAYMKD010000080.1:0-9124 GCA_964390435.1 uncultured Pseudobdellovibrionaceae bacterium
CACGAGCTCGGGCTCCTGGTGGTTCATTCATTTGTCCAAAAACCAGGGCGGTCTTCTCAATAACGCCAGATTCTTTCATCTCTCTCCACAAATCATTTCCTTCACGAGTTCGCTCTCCCACGCCGGCAAAAACAGAATAACCACCGTGTTCAGTTGCGATATTGCGGATGAGCTCTTGAATCAAAACGGTTTTACCAACACCGGCACCACCAAAGAGACCGATTTTACCGCCCTTTGCGTAAGGAGCCAAAAGGTCCACAACCTTAATGCCTGTCATTAAAATTTCTGCGCTTGTAGCCTGGTCTTCAAATTTAGGAGCCGTTCTATGAATTGGCCAACGTTCTTTAGTTTTAACATCTCCAGCTTCATCAACTGGCTCACCGATAACATTGATAATTCGTCCCAACACTTCTTTACCAACTGGAGCAGTAATCATATTTCCAGTGTTCATCACTCTTTCACCGCGAACCAAACCCTCTGTAGAGTCCATTGAAATCGTGCGTACAACATTGTCACCAAGATGCTGAGCAACTTCGAGTACAAGATTAAACTCTTTATCAGAAATCATCTTGTTAGAAACTTTAAGTGCGGCATTGATTGCTGGAAGCGCGCCGCCCTCAAACTCAACGTCCACCACTGGACCCATTACTTGTTTAATTTTTCCGTTCGCCATTCTTTGCTCCTATTATGCAAGCGCTTCCGCGCCGCTAACGATTTCAATCAGTTCTTTAGTAATTTTTTCTTGTCTTAACTTGTTGTACGTAAGTGTCATGGACTCAATCAGCGCTTTTGCGTTGTTGGTAGCATTCTCCATTGAGGACATTCTCGCGCCGTGTTCTGCAGCGACACTTTCGGACATGAAGCGAAATACCTGTAAATCAAAGTGCTTAACCAAAAGTTGCTCTATGATTTTTTCAGGACTTGGTTCGAAAATCATATCCACAGCAAAGCCCGGTGCTCCACCTTCTTGCTGTTGAAACGAAGACTTCGTCAGGTCCACTGGCAAGAGAGTTTCACAAATTACATTTTGCTGAATTGCAGACTTAAATTCATTATAAATTAAATAAACACTGTCGTACTCAGAAGATAAATAAACCTTCATCAGTTTTTCAGCTACGTTGGCTGCTAAATCATAAGAAATGTCTTTATCTAATTTTGTGATTGTCTCAACAGGGGTAACATCTCTTCTGCCAAAATAGTCCGCTGCTTTTTTGCCTATAAAAAGACAATCGATCTTTTCATACTTATCTTTTTTATTAAGAATAAATTGCTCAGCAAACTTGTTAATATTGGCATTAAAACCACCACACAAACCACGATCACTGGTTAAAACAACTAACAAAATATTTTTAACATCTGCTCTTGGAGCCATAAGCGGGTGGGTGACTCTTTCTGTAGCTGCAATATCAGCAATAACCTTTAAAAGAGTTTGAGCATAAGGGCGCACATTAACAATGTTTTGTTGAGCGCGACGAAGCTTTGCCGCCGAAACCATTTTCATGGCCTTGGTGATCTGCTGCGTATTCTTAGTCGTGTCGATCCGTATCCGGATATCTTTCAAACTTGGCATGCGCTACCTAAGCTTACTTTGTTGTAGGTTTAAAAATGGCTTTGAACTCTTCGAGTGCTTCAACCAACTGTTTTTTAATGTCATCTTTAAGTGCTTTTTGCTCAAGAATGCTCTTAACAACTGCACTGTGTTTTTGGTGCATGTATTCTAAAAGCTCTTTTTCAAAACGACGAGCATCTGTTTCTGGTAAAGCATCTAAATAGCCATTTGTTGCTGCATAAATACTAATAATTTGTTCTTCAACTTTGTATGGGGAATACTGCGCTTGCTTTAAAAGCTCCACAAGACGACGACCTCTTGCTAACTGAGCTTGAGTTGCTTTATCTAGATCCGATGCAAAGGCAGCAAAAGCTTCCATCGCTCGGTACTGAGCAAGCTCTAGCTTTAGAGATCCCGCAACTTGCTTCATAGCTTTAATTTGTGCCGCTCCACCCACACGAGAAACTGATTTACCAACGTTAATCGCAGGCCTTACACCTTTAAAGAATAAATCTGATTCTAAAAATATTTGACCATCCGTAATCGAAATAACGTTTGTTGGAATGTAAGCAGAGATATCTCCACCTTGAGTTTCAATAATTGGCAGAGCTGTTAAAGATCCTCCACCAGCTTCATCACTCATTTTTGCTGCACGCTCTAAAAGACGAGAGTGTAGATAAAATACGTCTCCAGGATAAGCTTCACGACCTGGAGGACGTCTAAGTAATAAACAAACTTGACGGTAAGCTTGAGCTTGTTTTGTTAAGTCATCAAAAATAATTAAGGCGTGTCTTCCCGTATCACGGAAATACTCAGCCATAGCGCAACCAGAGTAAGCAGCTAAGAATTGAAGTGGTGCTGGATCCGAAGCACAAGCCGCAATAATTGTTGTATACTCTAGAGCTCCTGCTTGGCGGAGTTTTTCAACAACAGTAGCTACCGTTGATTGCTTCTGTCCAATAGCAACGTAGAAGCACTGAACGTTTTGGCCTTTTTGATTAATAATCGTATCGATTGCAATTGTTGTTTTACCTGTTTGTCTGTCACCAATGATCAACTCCCGCTGACCACGACCAATCGGAATCATAGAGTCAATTGCTTTAATTCCAGTTTGCATTGGCTCACTCACTGGCTGACGTAAAACAATGCCAGGAGCTTTCATTTCAATAACGCGAGAATGCTCTGTTTTAATTGCCCCCATGCCATCAACAGGCACACCGAGAGCATTAACCACACGGCCTAAAAGCGCTTCACCTACAGGAACTTGAACAATCTTTTTTGTGCGTTTAACGACATCGCCTTCTTTAATATGGCGGTCATCTCCAAATATAACGGCACCAACGTAGGCTGTTTCTAAGTTCAGTGTCATCCCATAAATTTCGCCTGGAAATTCAACAAGCTCTCCAGCCTGCACATTTTCCAAACCATAAATTCGCGCAACCCCGTCACCAACAGAGAGTACGCTGCCAGTTTCGCTGACTTCGATTTTTTTATTATATTGATTGATTTGTTCTTTTAGAACGCGGCTAATTTCGTCGGCACGAACTTGTGTTTCCATGCTTAATTTGCACTCCTCTTTAGTTCTTCATTCAAACGGCGTAAATGACTGTCTAATGTATCATCAAAAGTCCAACCGCCGACCTGGGCAATAAGACCTCCAATAAGTTTACTGTCTTGTTGATAACTTAATATGACTTTTTTCCCTGTAACCTGGTTCACAGTTTCTTCAAGTTTTTTTCGAGCTTCAGGGCTAAGAGTTTGTACCGAGCGAACCGAGCCTCTTGTAACACCATGATCTAAATCGGTGTTTTCTTCAAAAGCAAAGACGATTTCTTCAAAAAGGGATACTCGATTTTTTTCTGCCAAAAGTGTTAAAAAACTTAAAACCATTGGTGAAACATTTTTATTTTGTAAAGCTGCCTTCAAAGAAGTCACTTTTTGATCTGCTGTAATCACCGGAGAAGAAAAGTACTCTTTAATCGTAGGGTCATTAAAAACCCCATCACGTAGTGCGCGAAGCTCTGCTATAACAGCTTGCTGTTGCTTTTCTTCTTTAGCTATTTCGTATAAAGCACGCGCGTATCTGCGAGAAGACTCTGTTAATTTCATGACCGCACCACTTGGATTTTTTCTACAAATTCATTTTCAAGGCGCGATTGCTCTGCCGCACCAACATGACCACTTAAAGCTTCTCTTGCTGCTGCAACAGAAGCCGCTAGCATTTTTTGTCGTAATTCACTTTGCATTCTTTGCAGTTCAAGCTGAATAGATCTCTCGGCATCTTCTTTAAGTTTTTTTGTCGCCGCTTGAGCGTCATTAAGTATCTGATTTTTTAAGCTTGAAGCATCTGCACGTGCTTTTTCTAAACTTTCGTTCATTGTGCTTTCTAGCTTACTAAGACGAAGTTTAATTTCTTTATTCTCTTTTTCTGCTTTTGTGCGCTCAGCTTCTGCTTTAGAGGCGGCAGCTAAATACTGTTCTTTCTTACTTGAAAACATCAGGGCTAACGGTTTTTTTAGAAAATAGATAAGTCCGGCAAAAAGAATAAATACGTTAATTGTATGATAGACAACGGATGCTGGAATGCCTTCTTCGCCATGACCGCCCCCATGAGGAGCTGCCAGCGCTACAAATGAAAGAAAAATACTGATAGTAAAAACAATGGATTTCATAGGTTTTTTGCCAATAGCTTTTGAGTTATTGCATTTGCGATTGCTGGAACTTCTTGTTGTAATTGAGACTCTGCTTTTTTTGTTTCTAATAATATTTTTGCACGCGCCTCTTCGATGGTTTTATTAGATTCGTTTCGCGCACTACTTACAATTTGCTCATATTGTTTTGTAGCCTCTGCCCTAAATTGAGAAAAAATATCGTTTACTTCGCTATTAATTTCGCGGGCCTTGCTCTCATATTTATTATAAATTTCTTTTGTTTCTTCATGAAGTTCAACCGCCAGCTCTTCGCCGCCCTTGGTACGCTGCTCACGAGCCTCAAAGGCCGCTAAGTAATTTTTAAAAACCAGTTGGTTTAAAATAATAAACGTAAATAGGAAGAGAGCGAATTGTGAGTAAACAGTCGAATTGATACCTAGCTGTTGGATGATTTCCATTTATATATTGATTCCTGCCGTTTTTAGAAGTTTCGAAGTAGCATCGACGACTTAAAACGGTCAAGAAGTTATTTATTTGGTTAATCTTTTCTGGTGGAGTTAAATTTTAGGCATATAAGAGGCACCTTCAAAAACAACTCCTTCATCAATTCTCAAGCTGGGAGTTGTAACTGTGCCTCTAAATACTGCGGGGGGATGCATAATAACTTTTCTTCGCGCAAACAGATTGCCTTCGACATGACCACTGATAATGATTGTTTCAGCTTCAATTTGCGCCTCAACACGTGACCCCGCGTTAATTATAAGCGTATCTTTGGTGTATATCTCTCCCTTAAACTCTCCACCAATTTGAACAGTTCCTTCAAAAGTAAGCTTTCCCTCAAAAGATGCGCCCTGGTCTAATATGGCCGTGACATGCCCTTGATCAAGAGGGCGGGGAACTGGTTGTGAGATTTTATAGGTAGCTGTTTCCATTTTTTTATTTCTTTAACTTATCAGTAATTTGATTTAGTTGGTCATCTCCGTAAAAGTAAATCGTCAGATGCCCCTTTCCTTCATGATACTTAATCTCAACCTTTGTACCTAGTTGTTTTTGTAAAGACTGGGCAACTTCTTGGGCAAGCTTAGCAGATATATTAGGCTTTGCTACCTCTACCTTCGCTCCGTCCACTTTGCTTTTTGCAAAGCGAGCTATTACTTTTTCTGTAGCACGCACACTGAGTTTATCATTTGCAATTATTTTAGCTAACTCTAACTGCTTTTCCGCACCCTCTAATGATAACAAAAGTTTTGCGTGACCAACTGAAATAGCTGATTTTATTAACATATCTTTGATCTCTTTAGGCAAAAGTAGAAGCCTCATACTATTGGCAACAGTAGCTCTTTCTTTGCCTACTTTTTCAGCAATTTGTTGCTGAGTTAAGTGAAACTCTTGCGCCATTCTTTGATAAGCTTCAGCTTCTTCAACAGGATTAAGGTCTTCTCTCTGGATATTTTCTATAATTGCCAGCTCAAGAGCCTCTTGGTCCGTAGAAACTTTAATAATTACAGGAACTTCATGCAGTCCGGCAGCTTGAGCAGCTCTCCATCGACGCTCACCAGCAATGATCTCAAAAGTGCCGTTTATGTGCCTTCTGGCAACAATAGGCTGCAAAATGCCTTTTTCTTTAATAGAGCGAGTAAGGTCTTCAATACCTTCTTTTTTAAAATCCTGTCTTGGCTGATACTCATTTGGGTTTAGTTTATCAATAGCAACATTCCATATTCTAGCTTCTAGGGGAATACTTGATTCTGCAGGCTCTTGTTGCTTTGGCTTTATGACTTGAGTCTGGGTCATGGGCACTTCTGTGGTCTTGTTAATAGACGTCCCCAAGCTTTCTTTTGCGCCTGAAGACTCAAGGAGCGAGCCAAGTCCTCTTCCTAGACGTGCTTTTTTGTTTTCATGAGTTGATTCAGACATGGGCCTCTCCTTCATTTTTCTCTACTTGTGGCATAACCTCTTCAGAGGCGTAAACCCGCTGATCAAGCTCTTGTGCAAGCTCCATATATTTAGTCGCACCAATAGATTTCGCATCATACTCATGAATAGATTGCCCATGACTTGGAGCTTCGCTGAGCCTTACGTTGCGTGGAATAATTGAGCTAAATACTCGATTTCCAAAGTGATTTTTAATTTCACTGACAACCTGATGGCTCAAGTTATTGCGAGTATCAAACATTGTAAGAACAATTCCCTCTATATGTAATTGAGGATTCAGGCTTTTTTTAATCAATCCTGCAGTGTTTAGTAGCTGGCTTAGACCCTCAAGCGCATAATATTCACACTGCAGAGGCACAAGAAAGCTGTCTGCAGCTGTAAGCGCATTTAAAGTAAGCAGCCCAAGAGAAGGGGGACAATCAATTAAAACGTAATCATATTCATTATTTACGCTTGATATAGCTTGCTTTAAACGGAATTCTCGCTGCGCCATGTCAACAAGTTCTATCTCTGCCCCTACTAAATCTGGCGTAGCGGAAGCAACGCTTAAGTTTTCTAACTTTGTTTTTTGTAGGACCTCAGAAAGTTTTTTTTCTCCGATAAGAACATGATAAATATTAGAGTCTTGATGATCCTGTCTTTTTAGGCCAAGCCCACTTGATGCATTTCCTTGCGGGTCCATATCAATTAATAGAATTTTTCTACCAAGGTGCGAAAGTGCAGCCGATAAATTAACTGAGGTTGTGGTTTTGCCCACCCCACCTTTTTGATTAGCAATACAGATGACTCTAGCCATATTAAACCTCCATGAACAAAACTGAGCCACTTTGTGTTTCAAATCAAGACAAAAGCGGCTAAGACCAATAATAATTCACAAAAAAACTAGACTGAAGTCTTAATAACTCTTCGCATTGTTCCGATGTTCCATGTGGAACAATGAAGAATTATATAGTTTTATCTATTTTTACACTTTTTATGTTCGGTTGTAGCAAGCCTGACCCAGCTCCACATTTAAAAGATGGAATATATGCTGATATACAAAAGCAAGTTAGTTCTGAAAAGGCGAGCCTTGAGTCCGAGAAGAAAAATTTAGTGTTTCTAACCGACACTCTAGAAAAAGCTGTGCCTCAAAGCGGCCAGCACCATATGGCATATACTCAGTACCTACAGAGCGTAGCAAAACTAAGAAAACACGAACAAATGCTAAGATATTATGAGATGCGCCTAAAAAGTAGAGAAAAAGACATCAAAAAGCGCTATATGGCCTCTTTTAACTCAAAAGAGGAGTTTGATACATCAGCTGAACATGATGAATACTCAGGATATGCAAAACTTAAGAATGCTCCTAGAAATTGGGGGCAAAGGGTGCCTAAATTGCGCGGATCTGGTCCTCAAGAGGAAGTAAAGCAAGCAAAGGCAGCGCCGCCCACAGAAGGCAGCTGAGGCGGAGGCTAAAACACTTGTTCCACGTGGAACAAGTGAGTATCCAAAAACTAATCTGTTATTTTTTCCGTAACTACAACTGAGAAGCTGACCTCACCAATAGGAAGCTTATAGCTTCCAACAAGGCTTGGTGTCCAGTGTGAGCACAACTGAGTAGGAATGGCGCCAACCTCAGTTGCCCACTCCTCACTTTTCATATGATAGATCTTACCACCTTTACTGATTATCCTGCGAGTAAGCAGGATAGTCTTACTAATGTTGGCAAAACCACGAGTAATCGCGACTTGAATAGACTTTTCTTGAATAGCCTCCAAGGAAACATTTCTAACTTCAAAGTTTTTAAGGCCAAGAGTTGTTGCGACATGTTTTAAGAACTCACTCTTTCTAGTATCGCGCTCAACAGCAACAACTTTCACTTCCGGAGCAAGAATTGCTAAAATAATTCCCGGAAATCCGTTACCACTCCCAATATCATGAACAATGGAAAGCTTCTCTTTATTGAGAATGAGTTTCATTGCTAGTATGCTATCGGCAAAATGAATTCCGTCTGCAAACGGAATTGTTTTTGGAGACACAAGATTGAGCGTGCTATTAAAGCGCAAAAGTTCTTGCTGATATTTTTTTAATTTTTCTTGGCTCGTAGCAGGTAAATCAGGATACCACTCAGGTACTCGCCAGTATGTTGGAATGTCGCTCAAGCTGTTTCTCCTCTAGTTGTTGTCTTCCTTTAAGATATATCATAATAGCCTGAACTGCCGAGGGATTTACACCGCTAATGCGCTGAGCTTGGCCCAAGGTTCTGGGCTTAATTCTACTTAACTTTTCAACCTCTTCATTTGATAAACCACGAATTAAAGAATAGTTTAAATCTTCACTAAGTCTTAACTCTTCAAATCGTCTGGCCTGAGAAATCATTTCGAGCTCTCTTTTTATATAACCCGCGTACTTAACGTGAATTTCTATGGGCTCCGTTATATTTGGATCCTCTGGTACTTCAAAACCTAGGCTTTTTAAATGAGAACTATCAACTTCAGCTCGGCGCAGAAACTCTTCGAAACTTATAGACTTTTGCAGAACTGGGGATGGTATTTGCGTAATTTTATTTTGAATCTCTTGGGTTGGATAAATTCGAGTGTTTTGCAAATCTAAAAGATACTTGCGACGGGAATCCCTAAGCCCCTCAAACTGTTTTAAGACAGATTCGCTTATCAAACCTAACTTTTTTGAAGTATCAAAGAGTCGGTCTAGGGTATTATCTTCACGCAAAACTAGACGGTGTTCGGCACGAGAGGTAAACATTCTGTAAGGCTCTTTAGTTCCCTTTGTTACCAGGTCATCAATTAAAACGCCTATGTAGGCTTCATCTCTACCTAAAACAAATTCTTCACGCCCCAATATAGAATGGGCAGCATTAATACCGGCTATTAAACCTTGAGCCGCGGCCTCTTCATAACCACTTGTACCATTGATTTGGCCCGCTAAATAAAGTTGCTCGATTGGTCTTGTCTCTAGTCTGTGCCAAATTTGTGTTGGCTCAATGTAATCA
>CAYMKD010000081.1:0-9084 GCA_964390435.1 uncultured Pseudobdellovibrionaceae bacterium
ACTAGATACTGTAATAAGTAGAAGAACACCCCAAGCCCAACGAATATTTTTAATTTGAATGTTTTCGCCGCGAAAAAACTGTAGAGCAAATGCCATCAGAGATAAAACAACCAACCAAGCACTTAAACCCAGAGACTGATATAGAAGATCAGCCATGAAGCTGCCGACATATCCACAATAATTTGTAACATTCTTTGTATCTAAGCCAATGGAGTTAAACGAGGGATCGTAGGGGCTAAATCCTGCCAGAGAAAGCCCCACAAAAGCCGCTAGAGCTATTGAAATTATTCCTAAAATATCATGGCGAAATCTCTTAAATAATCGATTCATCTTTGTAATTTTAGAAGAAAGCTCTTCACATGGGTAGTCGAGTCTATCAAGCCTTGACTTTAGGGCGGTGTCTAATCAATACAACTGGTCAATCTGACGAAGGTATAGCTAAAGGGTTTTTGTGGCATTAGTTGAGCAAATAAAAATAAATGAGATTTTCTTTAGTATCCAAGGAGAATCTACTTGGGTTGGCCAACCAACTGTTTTTGTTCGTACTACCGCCTGCAATTTACGCTGTACTTATTGTGACACAAAGTATTCCTATCATGAAGGCGACTTCTACGAGTTGCCTGCATTGCAAGAAAAAATCCTTTCTTACGGAGCAAACTATATTTGTATTACTGGTGGCGAACCCCTATTACAAAAAAGCTCTCTCACACTTATGAAGAACTTATGTGACTTGGGCTTAAATGTTTCTCTTGAAACAAGTGGCTCAAAAAATTGTGTTGACGTAGATCCAAGGGTAAAAATAATTTTAGATGTTAAAACTCCAGACAGTGGAGCCGCTGATAGTTTTTTAATGGAAAATTTAAATACGCCTTATAATCAAACTGAATTTAAGTTTGTGATTTGTTCTACACAAGACTTTTTTTGGGCAGAGAAATTTTGCCATGACAACAATTTATTTAAAAATTTTGTTGTTTTATACAGCCCATCATATGACCAAATCGACGCAAAATGGCTTGCAGAAAAAATTATTTTAGAAAAATCATCTGCGAGGTTGCAATTACAATTGCATAAGTATATTTGGTCTCCTCACGCACGTGGAGTTTAATCAAAAGGGGATTGTCTCCCCAGTTAAAATTTTACAGGAGTCTCATGGCACCCAATCTCAACAGCTCAGACAATTTGTTTGTCGCCAATTTACAATCTGTTAGTTTAGAAAAGTTGGTAAAGAGTAAGCTTGAGGTTTTATTCCAGCAGCAAAAAGAGGCTGATGTTGAGCTTAATGGGCTTTACGATATCGTTCTTGAGCAAGTTGAGCGTCCTCTTATTGAGCTCGCACTTAAAGCTTATAATGGAAATCAAGTTAAGACTGCGCTAATGCTTGGTATTAATCGAAATACTTTAAAAAAGAAAATCGACTCCTACAAAATTCGCTATCGACGCGCACCGAATTAGTCTTGCTCTGATATATAAATCCTGCTATCCAAGCTATTCGGTTCTGAGGGGGATTGATGGCCGTTAAAGTACCACCGCACAATCAAGAAGCGGAGCAGTCCATATTGGGCGGGCTCATGCTAGATGTTGAAGCCTGGGACCAGGTTGCTGATTTGTTGCGTGCTGAAGATTTTTACCGCCCAGCACATCAAGTTATATATGCAGCGATCTCCGAAATTGCCTCTAAAAATATGCCCGTTGATATTATTACAGTTTCAAATACCCTTACAAATAATGGGCAAATAGAGCTTGCTGGTGGCTCAGAATATTTAATTGATTTATTAAATCGCACCGTTTCAGCAGCAAATATCACACACCATGCTAAAATTGTTAGGGATAAATCCTTATTAAGAAAAGTGATTAATACGAGCTCAAAAATGATTGAGCGCGCTTATGAACAAGATTTCGACGAAGTTGACACTTTCATAGACGAAGTAGAAGGGGCAATTTTTCAACTCGGTGAAAATAAACAACAATCTGGCCTAACCAATGCCATGGAAATTGTTAAAACATCTTTAGAGAAAATTGAAGAGCTCTATGATCGCAAACAATTAATTACAGGGTTAAGCACAGGGTTTAATGGGCTTGATGCAATGACCGCAGGCCTTCACCCTGGTGAGCTCACGATTATTGCTGCTCGTCCTTCCATGGGTAAAACTGCTTTTAGCTTAAACATGGTTCAGCACATAGCTTTAAAGCAAAAAAAGACCCTTGCATACTTTTCTGTTGAGATGGGCAAAGAAGCCGTGATGATGAGGCTACTGGCGTCAGAGGCTAAAATTAATATTTCTGATATTCGTAATGGACAAATTCAAGATTCTGCATGGCCAAGACTTATTTCTGCAGCGGGTGCCTTAAGTGAGGCTCATCTTTATATTGACGACACCTCTGGAATTTCGCCTCACGAGATTCGCGCCAGAGCACGTCGCCTTAAAGCTCAACACGGTATTGATCTTATCATGATCGATTACTTGCAGCTTATGGATTTAAAATTAAAAGTAGAAAGCCGTGAACGAGCAGTATCTGAAATTTCAAAACTCTTAAAGTCCATTGCAAAAGAATTGCAAATTCCTGTTATTGCACTTGCTCAGTTAAATCGGGCTGTAGAATCTCGAGGAGATCGAAGACCAATGCTCTCTGACTTGCGGGAATCTGGTTCTATTGAGCAAGATGCCGATGTAATTATGATGCTTTATCGCGATGATTATTACGAAAAAGACGATCCAGAAAAAGCAGGTCATGCAGAAATCATTATTGCAAAACAAAGAAACGGCCCAACGGGCGCTGTAAAGCTTCGCTGGGAAGCTAAAATTGGTAAATTTCGTGACCCAGACCCAGAGGCCTCCCATCCAATGCCTCGTCCTCCTGCGCCTCCTATGATGCCTGGCAAACCTAAAAACTTTGCTCCGGGTTCAAATAATTAAACCTTAATTACCCAGACAATCTTTGCTTCAAAAGTCTAGTTTTTATCTGCTATACAAAAGCAACGTTGCACCAATCATTAACCACTTGGTGAAATACTTGTGTCTACAAAGTATGAGCGCAATGGGCAGGATGCTCAAATAACTAAGGAGCCAAGGATGGCAGCAAAAATCTTACAAGAAGTTGCAGAGCTTACTGGACTACCAGAAGCTCCTATTAAAAATGAACTGCAAACTATTATTACACAAGCTGGTTTTAACTCTGAAAGCCTAACTCTTGAGGAGCTGCGCGAAGCACTTAGCTCCTACTTACAAGATGTTCTGCTTGAGCTCCAATCTGAACACGAATAAGCAGAGTTTCTACGGACATCTTAAAGGTTAGCCATCTCTATTTTTGAAATAGTATTCGAACTCAAAAATGACAAAGGCCTCAACTTAAGTCGAGGCCTTCACATAAAATCTAATTTATAAAAATGCTTATGCGCGCTCAACAGCGATGTGAATTTGCGCAACTAGACCTTCGCCCATTTTAATCTCAGCTTTATGCTGACCTAAAATTTTAATTGGCTCTTCTAAATGGATATCTCTGCGATCTACAGAAAAATTCATTTTCTCTAGTTCTTTAGAAATTTCCGCTGTTGTTACAGCTCCAAATAATTTATCTGTTTCACCAGCAGTTGCTTTAATTTTAACTGTCGTTCCATTGATTTTTGCTAGTACCGCTTGGCGCTCAGTAAGTGCTTTTTTCTTTTTAGCTTCTGCAACGCGCTTTAAATGCTCCCACTCTTTTACTTTTGTTTCCGTAGCTACAACAGCAAGCTTTCTTGGAAATAGAAAGTTTCGAGCGTAACCTTCTGAAACATTAATTAACTCGCCAACTTTGCCAACTTCTTTAACATCACTTTGTAATATCACTTTCATATAAACCTCTCTTTTATGCTAAACCTTTATCAAGGGGCTTAACCTTAGTAAGTCGCTTTCTAAAATCAAGCCAATAATCTAAAAATCCAACAGCTGCTACAAACAAGAACAGCTGTGTCACTAAAACAAGATAAGACAAATATCGCATTAATCGACTCATTCGAAGGACTCGAAATGCTTTTTGAGTAACAGCTAGGCCTTGCAAAAAGCAAAGCACAGTCATTACATTAAAAATATTTGCCGAAACTATCATCACACTCTCAGAGCCCGTTTTTACGAAACTAAATAAAAAAGAGAGCATCGCAATCCATACGGCAGCATCTGGTAGCCTAAAAGTAGACAACCACTCTGTGCTGGCGAAATGAACTTTCTCTTTGTATGCTATTCGCGTAAATCCTCGCTCTAAAATCAAACTCACTGCTAAAGCAATAATCAATACTCCAATAAATGCCGAGGGCAGTTGCGCCACAACGGCCTCTTGATCAAGTTTAACGGAGTCATTAATTTTAAGCACTTCAGCTGCAATATAGGCTACTTGCTCTTTCGCCTTCTCATACATTGACCATCCTTCAAGCTTCATCCAAATTTGCACAGCTCCAAAACCTGCTAAGCTGCTTAAAAAAACAGAGGCTGCGGATGCAAGCATTTGACTCTTTTTCATTTTCTCAAGTTCTGCATAAACCCCAATGAGTACAACAAAACAGAGTGACATGATCCCAAGTCCGTATGCCTTCAATGCAAACATCATGGTCGTAAGTAATATACCCACTGGCCAAAATACCGCGCGCCCCAAGCGTCTACGTAGTAGTTGCAAAGGTAAAGCCCCAAATACAACCGTGAGGCTTGATAATACCAATGAGGCTAGTGACAAAGTCAGCACTAGCCATGGGGAGCGTTTTTGCATCATCATTTTTTACTAGTCTCTACCTTCGCGTGCTGCCGCTGCCGCCTGACGACGTGCAATTGCTTTAGCTTCACGCTCTTTCTCGCGTTGAGAGCTTTCACCAAGTCCACGCTTAAATGTTTCCATAAATTTAGACAGCGGCACTCGTTCATCAAGACGTGTGTGTGTAAATCTCAAAACACGATCGTTAATTCCCATAGTACGCTCAAGCTCAGCAATAGCCTGTGGGCTTGTTTGGAATGTACTATGAAAATACAAGGCCTTTTTAAGCTTATTAATTTGGTTGGCTAAGTTTCTCTTGCCCCAAGTTTCAAGAGAATGAACTTCACCGCCGAATTGTTCGATAATGCCTTTGTTTTTTTGAAATAGGCTTTTTTGCTCCTCAAGACTGCAGTCTGGGTGCATAAGAATAACTACTTCATAGGGTCGCTTTATAGCAATTTTATCTGCCATTTAGATATCCTTTCGGGTTATGCCCCCATTAAGTTGGGAGCAAGGATGGTATGTCCTTAAAAGGTCTAAGGATTTAGCATGCTTAAAAATAGGACACAAGCACCAATTCACGGAGCTTTAAAACCAGCCTCCTCGAGACCCTAAATCTGTGTAAAAATGAAATCATGGCACTTTATTTAGAGATCATCGAAGGTTCTTTCAAAGGCACAAGACACGGGGCGTCTAAGGGGGTTCGAATTGGGCGCTCTAGTGGGGATATTCTTGTGGACGACCCTAAAGTCTCTTCTGATCACGCCTATATTGATGTCGACGCCAAAGGGGCTTTAGTTTTAATAGACAATGGTTCCTCAAATGGAATTATCGTCAATAAAGCAAGAGTAAAAAAGCTTTTACTGCTCCCTGGAATTAGCTTTCAACTTGGACGCACCATTTTTAAGGTCTTTGAGACTGATGAAACAGAAGAAGAAATTTCTCCCTCTGATTGGAGAAAACAACTACAAAAACACCTCATTCAAAACTCTCCTCGCTTTGCTGAAAAGCCTGAAGTTTTAGTGCAAGCATTTAATCCCCCTCTAAGACTGGTTTTTCTTGAAGGGCGACAAGCAGACACAGTTTGGACACTCGGCTACGGTCCACGACAATTTGGATATGAAACTTTAGAATTAAGAATACAAGATGAACAAGCTTTACCTTTGTGTTTTGAGTTAAAACCTACTAATAAAACTCAAGCTTTATTTACAACAGATTTTCCCAAGAGAGTTAAGCTCAACGATAGCGCAATCTCTAGCAAGATACTCGAACCTGGAGATATTATTTCTGTAGGTGAAACAAAGATTCGTATCGATTTTATAGAAACTTAAAAGAGTAAAAATGGACTATTTAAACAAACATGTTGGTTTTACGAAAAGTTTTGATAACTTACCCATCTACTATGAGGCCAGGGGCAATGGAGAGCCTATTATTTTTGTCTATGGTATCGCTTGCCTCATTAATCATTGGCATCATCAGTTAAAGTGTTTCTCAGCAAACTATCAAACAATTGCTTTTGATTTAAGAGGACACCACCAATCTACGGGTGAAGTTTCGATTGAAAACTTATCTATGGATGCCATTGCTACAGACATTGAGTATCTGATGAAACATTTAAAAATAAAAAAGGCCCATTTTGTTGGCCATAGCTTTGGTGCGCAGGTTATTTTAAAGTTATTTGAAAAAAAGCCTGAGCTTATTAAAAGCATTGTGTTTATCAATGGCTTCGCCAATAACCCCATAAAAAATATGTTTGGCCTTGATGTTGTTGAACCTTTTTATCAGTTTGTTCGCAGTCGTTATGAAGAGCACTCAATGTTATGGGATAGTTTGTGGAAATGGACCGTAACCCACCCTTTGGCCGCAAGGTTAAGTGCTCTTGCCGGCGGCTTTAATTTGCAGCTCACTAGTTTTAAAGATGTTGAAATCTATGCTCGTGGAGTAGCGGCAATGGAGCTTCCTATTTTTATGAAGCTTTTTGAAGCTCTAATGGACTACAATGGCGAAGTGGTTTTAGAGAAGGTTAATGTTCCCACTTTAGTGATTAGTGGCGAATCTGATAAAGTAACTCCTTTGCATTATCAAGAATTTATGCACGACAAAATTAAAAACTCTGAATACCTACAAGTTCCCTATGGGTCACACTGCACTCAATTAGATTTTCCAGAGTTTGTAAACCTTCGGGTTGAGAAATTCTATCATGATCATTTTAAAATAAAAAAGGGCTCAGTTTGAGCCCTTTTTCGTTAGTCATTTAAAGTCTTCACTTACTGATTGTCAGCAAGATCACTTGGCATTTTGTAAGCTACTTTAGTGATATCAAAACCATATTTTACAACAGATGCATCTGTTTTAAATACGATTCTAGCGTAGTCACCATCAATATTTGGTGAGAACGATTTATCAAGGCTGCCACTTAGCTCAGCAACTAAAGCACCTTCTCTGTTGTAGATTCTTGCTACATCATAGCGATTTTCTGTCTCAAAGCGCTCGAAATATAAAGCTATTTTTGAAGCTCCTGCGTACTCAACTTCAAAAACCTCTTCAGCATTACTTTCGTAAGGGTGAGCCGAGCTTACAGAAATGTTAGCATTTTCCCAAGTTGTAGGGTCATTTGGATCTGGAGGTGGAATTGTATTTGTTAATGCAAGATAAGCATTGGCAATCCCGCCAGAAACTACTTTTCCTTTTAAGTTAGAGTACGGTCTTGCTGTGCTGATAATACGTTGTTTTAAATCCGTCACTGATATTTGCTCATTAGCAAGAACAAGGGCAGCAATACCTGAAACATGTGGCGTTGCCATTGAAGTTCCAGACCAAGAGTCATAACCCGTATTTGTTGAACTATAGATTTTAACTCCAGGAGCTGCAACGTCTACAGTTGTGCGACCATAACTAGAAAACGATGCCATTTGACCACGATTATCAATCGCAGCAACAGCTAAAACGTTAGGCACATCATAATTAGAAGGATAATTTGGAGATTTATCATTATTAGCAGAGCTGTTACCTGCTGCTGCTACAAAAAGAGCCCCTTTGTCGCTAGCTCTTTTGATTGCATCCTCTAGTTCTTTAGAGTAGCCGCCGCCACCCCATGAATTACTCTGAATTTGAGCTCCCATTAGAGTTGCATAATCAATTGCTTTTACAGCATTGGCTAAAGTACCGCTTCCGCTTCCTGATAAGAACTTAACGCCCATAATGCGAACATTCCAAGCTACGCCTACAATGGCTTTTCCATCGTTACCTTTGGCGCCAATTGTTCCACTGCAATGAGTACCATGGCCATGGTCATCCATAGGATCGCCATCATTATTTGCAAAGTCGTAACCATGAATATCATCTACATAACCATTGCCATCATCATCAACGCCTGGTTGACCATTTAGCTCAGCCTCGTTAACCCACGCATTGTCAGCAATATCTTGATGGTTGTAGTTAACGCCCGTGTCAATAACTGCTACAACAATGTCTTTTGAACCTGTTTGAATTGCCCAAGCTTGAGTTGCACCAATATCAACTCCAGCAACACCAGCTTGACCCGCAGAGTCTGCTTGACCTGTGTTTTTCATACCCCAAAGCTTTAAAAAATCCGGATCATCTGGAGTCACTTCAGCAATTGGAGCCTCGTCTCTTTGTCCGTTGATTCTATATATAAAGTTTGGCTCAGCAAACTCTACAAAAGAATTTCTATTAAGTTCAGCAAGAGTGCTCATGCGTTTTTCAACAATGGCTCTTTTTACGATAACTACGTTGCGATTGGGGATTTGGTCTACAATCGTTCCGCCTAGAGCTTGCCCTAAAGACTTCATATCTTGAGCCATTAGTGATGTTGATTTTAGTCTGACTAAAAATTCACCCGGTACGGCCTCTGGCTCTTGAGCAAAAAGCTGTCCTGCTGCTAAAAAGCCAACTACTACTGTCAGTAATTGCTTTATTCTTCGTCCGTGAAACTGCATATATCCCCCTTTATGGACTTTCGCATCCTCTGCAAAAGTCTTAATGACTTTAATAAGTTCCAAAATGGTACCAATACTTTTAGAAATCACCAAAACTTTTTGCTGGCTTTTTGATCAGACAAAGGTCTAGTTTTTTATATATTTATAGATTTAGGTCTGGCACATAAGAATTACTTTGCAAAGCCATTAGCACTCCTGAATGTTTTTCAACATTTTTATTTCAACTTTAGCCGTTTATCTTTCTGATCTATAAAGACCTGAAAAGTTTTACTAAGGAGCTAAAAAATGAGAACTCTCGCTTTTTTAATAGCACTTACTTTCGTTCCCAGTGCTTTTGCACTTAAATACGACTGCCGCGCAAGTACAGGCAATCGAGGTATCACAAGTAGAGATACTTATAAGTTAA
>CAYMKD010000082.1:0-9066 GCA_964390435.1 uncultured Pseudobdellovibrionaceae bacterium
CTCGTTACAAATATTGATAATAGAGTTATCAGAAAATGTTTAAAAGAAGCTGCAGATAAAAATTTAATCTGGATAGATGAATCAGGTAGAGTTCGAATTTCTTCTAGAGCTCAGTATGTTATTGACTACTTTCTTATAGGAAAGAATTTTTTATATGAATGAACAAGATTTAGGAAAGATGGCAGATATATTTAATGTCTTGAGCCTTACAAAAGTCACAATGTTAATTTTTGGCTTTGTTTGTCTTGCCATTGCAGTCAAGTTTATAACTTCTATTGGTGATAAATTAAATCGTCGTATTCCTTCTCATCGTCTCTTAATTGCGCAATTTGTAACTACAATCTCATTTGCAATTTATATTTTAGGTGGTGGCTATGTATTTTATGGAGTGGTACAGCCTCCTAAAACCTTAATTCTTGCTGTCAGTGGAACTTTAGCTGTTGCCCTTGGTTTGTCTCTCAAAGATTTAATCGCCTCTGTAGTGGCTGGAGTTATTTTGCTATTTGATAGACCTTTTCAAGTAGGTGACCGAGTTCTATTTGATGGATCTTACGGTGAGGTTGAAACTATTGGCTTAAGAGCCGTACGTTTAGTAACTTTAGATGACTCAGTCGTCACTATTCCAAATAGTAAGTTTATTACTGACGTTGTTTCTTCAGGTAACTTTGGTGCTCTAGATATGATGATTGAGACAAACTTTCATCTAGCTTTAGATACTGATTTACAGCGGGCTAAGGAAATTCTTTATGAAGTAGCAGCTACAAGTCGTTTTGTTTTTTTAAAAAAACCAGTGACAATTGTTTTTTCTGAAGTTGATTTTGCCAGACGCCCGGCAATGCAAGTCCGGGTTAAATGTTACGTGTTTGATGTCAGGTTTGAAAAAGCCTTGCAAACAGATCTTTTACTGCGTGGCAATGAAGCTTTATTAGCACATGGTATTGCCCGACCTGTTTTATTGGAGTCTAATATTGAATTAGAGACTAATAAGGTAACGTAAGATGAATGAATCATATCAAACATTAATAGAATCCTTACATGAGTTGTGGGATGTTTTAGCTAAGCCAATTCTGGAGCTTAATAATTCAAAGATTTCGATTTCTAGCTTATTGGGATCTATTCTTGTTGTCCTGTTAACTTTTTTTGTGGCAAGACATGCAGGGCGAGTTATTAATCATGCCTTAAGAAATAGAAATGTGGATTCAGGTGTTCGAGATTCAATTGAGAAGTTTTCTCGTTATCTTATCATCGCTATGGGAATCTTATTCTCATTAGACAATCTCGGTGTTTCAATTAATTCTTTGGCGGCAGTTGGTGCTGTGCTTATGGTGGGCATTGGTTTTGGCTTACAAAACATTGCCCAAAATTTTATATCGGGAATTATTATTCTCATAGAACGCCCTGTAAAAGTTGGAGATATTATTCGAGTAGGTAATTCATCCGGTCGAGTAATTGATATTCGTGTGCGCTCTTCTATTATTCAAACCAGAGATGATATTACCATTATAGTTCCTAATTCAAAAATTTTATCTGAAGAAGTTGTTAGTGATAGCTATTCGGGCCAAAGAATCAGGCAGCATATTCGCGTGGGGGTGGCTTATGGATCGGATGTTGAGGAAAGTAAAAGAACTTCTTTGTAGGGCTGCAAAAAGTCACACAAAAGCTCTAGCTGAACCTGAACCCCGAGCTATTTTTGAAGATTTTGGTGACTCTTCTCTTAATTTCGATTTGCGATTTTGGTGCTCAGATATTTGGGATGTGGATCAGACGAGTAGCGATATTCGTACAGAAATTGATAGATTGTTTCGAAGTGAAAATGTTGAAATTCCATTTCCGCAACGAGATTTACATATTAAAAGCGGTCATTTGTCTTAAGTTATAAAAATTTAAAAGAAAGGGATAATTGATGTCAGCTTCAATTTCTCATAAACTTAAAAATTCACTTCAGGGCGCATTAGCTGGTGGTGGAGATCCTGCCACATCCCCTCTGTATGTATTTGGCCCTTTTTTATCAATGATTGTTGCAGCAGGTGTCGCCGAGGTTACTTTTGGAGCCTCTATCTGGTTAGCAGTTTTTACAGTCATTTCAGTATCGGCCATGTACCGATATGTTATGAAGTGGATTACTGATGGTAGTGGCGGTAGTGGTTTGAGCGAAGAAGAGTTTGGTAGTTGGGCTGTTAAAATAAATGCTGCTGTGACGGTCATTGAATACACACTGACATTTCTAGTGAGTATTGCGGCCTTAGTTACTTTTATTGCAGATCGTGTGCCTATTTTTAATCTTAGCATTGGTGGGTTTAGCATCCGTACTTTAGCAGCAGTAGGATTTTCAATCCTTATAGCTTTTACAGTAAATAGAGGGCCCAAGATTGCGGCTAAATTCTTTGGTCCTGCAACAGCTTTAATACTGCTTTTTTTATGGTTAATGATTTTTGAAGTTATTCGTAGTCGTGGTTTATCTCTACCAAGTTTTAATATTGCAGCTTTTAATGGTGAGCATATTAATTTTACTTTAGGTGGATTCGCAAGAATTTTAGCTTTAATGACGGGGATTGAGATTTTTGCCAACCTTGTAGCTTCTTATGATGGCAGTCTTTCTGAGCGTAGTCGTAAAGCTTTTGGCAGTTTGCTCATTGTGATGGGAACAACGGTAGTTACAATGATTATAGTGGGGCCAGCAATTATGGAATTGTCGGATCCTTTAAATACTACACAGTCAGTTTTTACACAAACTATGGATGCTCTTCTACCTCCTTGGCTCTCTTATATTGGGACATTGATCGGTATTGCTGTTTTGCTTTCAGCTGCGGCCGCAAGCACACAAGGTATCCAAAATTTAGCCTTAGGATTACGAGCAAGACACTATATTCCAGCACGTTGGGGGATGAGAAATGAGTTTGATGTGCCGGCATTTCCATCTTGGGCTCAAGTTTTAATTGTAGTGCTATGCTTTATATTATTTGGTACTCATGAAGAAACTTATTTGGCTCTTTATGCAGCAGGAGTTTTTATCCTGTTATCGATGACAGGTTGGGCCGCTTGTAAGCGCTTTATTCGATTTTTTAGAGAGAAAAAGACTTTTGAATCTACTGCAGGAATTATTATTACGGTATTTTCTGCAACATGCGCTACCTTTGCAACGGCTATTATATTTGAAGAAAGATTTTTAGATGGAGCTTGGAGCTATTTAATACTTATCCCTGCGGTGTATTTTGGTTTTGATTATTATAGAAAGCATTTAGGCGCCCCACCAGAATCCATTGATCAGCGTCTATCTGTCGCAATAAGTGCTCTGCCTATTAATACTAATTACAATACAGGAATTAACTATAAAATCCGTAAAATTTTAGTGCCACTCAGCGGAAGTTTAAGCTCAGAAGTCTCTTTTTATTCGGCATTAAAAATAGCTTCTAAATATGGTTCTGATATTTTTCCAATTCATGTAGTAGATAAAAAACAAAAAGAATCCCGAGGAAATGAGACTTTTCTTAGACAAATTTGTGAGCAGTGGAGTGATGAGAGACTAAAAATTGAGCCCAGGACAATTTATGGTGATGCAAAAGCCGAGTTAATTAAAATTTGTGAAAGTGGTGATTATGATTTGATATGTATGGCCTCCAAACATTTAAGTTCAATTAATAGAATGTTAAATGAATCTATTACGTATAGAATTGTCTTTGCAACAACTCCTCCGGTTCTTATTTTTAGACCCACGGACAATTGGAGTTCTCGTTCTACTGAGTTTAAAAAAATATTGGTTCCACTAGATGGTTCTGAAGTTGCGGAGCAAGTTTTGCCTTATGTACAATCTTGGGCTAAAGAATATCAATCGGAGGTTACTTTAATAAGCGTCCCCGAAACTGAGGGCAATAAAGAGCTAAAAGAAAAGCTCAGCCTCTATTTAGAGAAAATTCGTGTAAGCTACTTTGATAACAAGGATTCAGTAAAATGTATTGTGGATGGCTCAGGGCCAGCTAGAACTATTTTACATTTTGCCAAGGAAACTCAGAGTGACCTAATTGCAATGGTTTCTCATGGTAGGGGTGGCCTAGAAAGACAAGATTTCGTTAAACTTGGTAGTGTTACAGGAAGTATTATGACTGAATGTGATATTCCAATGCTCTTTATATCAGCAAAGGGACATAAATAATTTAAGAGTCCACAAACAAAAACAAATGACTTCAGAAGATTATGGCTGATAAACTAGCTATAATATGATGGAAAACTGGCAACTCTTACTTCAATGGATACAAAGTCACAGCGGTAGTGAGTTTGGTTATGCCTTTCTAATTGTGCTTCTTTTTATAGCCCCAAGGCTTTTATTACGCTTTGGTATTCCAATGGCTTTAACGGCTTTTGCTCTTGGTATTATTACGAGCTTAAGTTTTGATTTTTATAAGGGTGATAACGTAATTCCCATATTTTCAACTCTTGGGATTATTTCCTTATTCTTATTTGCTGGACTCGAAGTTGATTTAGCAGCTTTAAGAAAATCTGCTAAGCCAATATCTGGGCATATTGGGTTTCGAACAATTGCAATTGCTCTATTAGCTTTTATCTTTGCTGAAATCTTTAATTTGGCGACAGCACCCGCAGTTGTATTAGCTTTAGCATTAGCAACTCCATCAACAGGTTTTATATTAAATAGCATTGAAAACTGGAAGATTTCAGAAAATCAAAAGTTCTGGATTAAATTAAAAGCAATTTCATCTGAGTTGATAGCGCTTGGAGCACTGCTTGTTTTCTCTCAAATGCATAATATGGTTGCATTAGCTGGCTCATTTATCATTATTTGTTTACTGGTGGCTGTACTTCCGTATCTATTAAAGAAACTCTCAATGAGTCTTGAATCTCTTGTTCCTGGTTCTGAATTTAGTTTTATTCTTATGTTGGCAATTATCTCTGGTTTGATCACTAAGAAATTAGGTGCTTACTATTTAGTCGGCGCCTTTTTGGTTGGTATGGCTGCTGGTCAATTTAAAAGAAATTCTCCAAGTGCAAGCGCTGACCAAATGCTCTATTCGCTGCGTTCTTTTTCAACTTTTTTTATGCCTTTTTATTTTTTTAACTCTGGCTTAAAAATGCCTCACGATGCTTTTTCATTAGATGCTTTGCTTGTTACAGTGATTCTTCTTTTAATATCTGGGCCGATTAAAGTTGGAAGTATTATTTTACACCGCAGACTTTCTCTGAATGAAACTTGGCAGGACACCATTGCAATCACAGTTGCTTTGATGCCAAACCTTGTATTTGGACTCGTGTTAGCAGAGATTCTAAAAAATAGCATGGGATTGCCGGTTGAGATCTACGGCGGTTTGATTATCTACACACTTCTCATGACTGTTTTAGCTCCTGTTCTGCTCAGAATTATTCCTAATGGTAAGGATCTGGAATTTATTGCTAGAGGCACTGAAACAATGGAGTTTGTAAACCGCCCTCGCATTGTAGAGTAGTATTTAAGAGGTAAATTATTAGCTAACTAACCTAGACCTTCAGTTAAGACTAAGTAAATAAATATGAAGCGAATTTTTGGTTTAGACATTTTGCGAGCAATAGCTATTTGTTGTGTGGTTATTTCTCATGGCGCTGAGGGTTTTTTTGAAGCTAGTTACGTAGATAAACCTGCGGCTTTTTTGGGCTATTATGGTGTTGAGTTATTTTTTGTCCTAAGTGGATTTTTAATTGGTGGAATTCTCATAAGAGATTTCAATAATTATCAAGGATTTAGCACAATAAAGCATTTTTGGTTAATGCGATGGTATCGGACATTACCCAACTTTTATTTCTTTTTATTTATAAATTTTTCTTTAAATTACTTTTTAAAATTATCTCATGATAGTTGGTGGAGTTATGCTTTTTTTATACAAAACTTTACTGATCGAGCTCCTGAACTTTTTGGTGAGTCATGGAGTTTAGCAATTGAAGAATGGTTTTATCTTCTCTTTCCAATAGTTTTATTTGTGAGTCATTATTTTACTAAGAGTTGGCAGAAGTCTTTTGTTATTACAATGGTTTTTATGTCTAGTTTTTCTATTTTGCTTCGTTGCTATGCTTTTTTAACTATAGAAAATCTCAAATGGTCTAAGGATATTAGAAAAGTAGTTATCTACCGATTTGATGCTTTGATGATTGGAATTTTAGGAGCTTACTTAAAGCATTATCATATAGTAATTTGGCAAAAAATAACAAAAAGGGCTAACCTTATAGGTAGTTTACTTTTTATAAGTGCCATTTCAATTTACTTTTTCATGGATTTAAAATCTTTTGTTCCTGGAGTATTTATATTTGTTGTTGCTTCTTTTTCTGCATTTTTCTTTTTAGCTGGGTTATATCAAAATAAAGAAGCTAGTGGGTTACTTCCATTATGTGTGCAAAAAATCAGTTTGTGGTCCTATTCTCTTTATTTGACTAATGTGCCAGTAAAACTAAGTCTTTTACATGTTGGAATAAAATCGGGTTGGCTGGCATTTCTTTTGTACTTAATGCTGGCGACAGGGTTTGCTTACATAGCCTATGTTTGTATTGAGAGGCCAGGCCTTAGATTGCGTAACAGAGTTTTGCGAAACTAAATAATGAAGTAAGTAGAAAATAAAAAATGAAGTGAGGTGTGTTCCTCACTTCGCAGTCAATTCAAGTTTATGATAACTGAAGGCTGCTGTTTCAATAAAATTCGAAGAAATAACAATATCCAAAAATATTTCCGGGTTACTTTAACTCCCTTTTATACTTTCTTTTACTTCCGATCTACCATTTAAGGTATCTCTTCAGAGGATGCTTGTCTTTACCCTTCAATCTTAGA
Source organism: uncultured Pseudobdellovibrionaceae bacterium (assembly GCA_964390435.1). Classification (GTDB taxonomy): domain Bacteria; phylum Bdellovibrionota; class Bdellovibrionia; order Bdellovibrionales; family Bdellovibrionaceae; genus CAYMKD01. The sequence goes on from CAYMKD010000082.1 coordinate 6,800, forward strand.
AACAGGGTTATCTTAGCACAAAAATGCATTTCGTAAAGTGTTGTTACCTACAAAAATCGGCCCTGAATTTCTAGATTTTTAAAAAAAGTTCGAATTATCATTAAAGGCATGTGCTTTTCTGTACATCCTCTCTTCTGCAGATTCTGAGATGCCATTTTTTTCAATATCTTTGATAAGCCAATTCATTTCTTCAATTTCTTTTATTTGAGTCTCAATAATTCCATCTGCTAATTTTCGAACTCTGTTATCTTTTATTCCAGCACGTTCACTGGTCAGTATAGCTATTGAATGGTGAGGGATCATGGCTCTCATGTAAGATAAATCATCTACAGTAATTTGGCTTCTAACTAACCAAAGTGCCAAGGTAAAAATAACTCCACTGCCAATAAATATGGCTAAATTTATCTTAGAATTTTTATACATTTTTTTCATAAAGCCCAGCATAATAACGGCCATGGCAGCGCCCATAAGTAGAGTCATGTAAAAGCGAGTCTCGCTCCAATGGGTGTGATCAATCTGATAAGAGTTTAAATATGTTATGCAATACATTACAATCATAGAAGTAAGAATCATTAGCAAAAATCTAAGATAGCTATTTTCATTTTTATTCATTTCTACTCCTTTAATAAAATTAAATGAGTGTGTGATATTGACAGATTTTTAAAAATGATATGCAAATATTTTTTGTAATAAGTGTGAATTATTAGCCTATGAAAGAGGATTAAATTTAAAACATTAATTTTAATATCCTTTAATTTTTCTAAAACACAACATAATAAGATCAACACATATTTTTAAGTTGCTTATGTTAGTCCTTAAAAAAAGTCAGAATAATTTATTTAGGCCAACCACTAAGGAGGACATATGGCTAATAGAGAGCATACAGGTACTTATAGACAAGACCGTGCATCAAGAGTGAGCCCAAATTATAGAGCAGATGAAAGGCAAATTGCTTATGAGTCTGATTATGACGTCCCAAGTCGTCAAAGCTACGATAGTTATCGGGGTTATAGAAGCGAGGATGATTATATGAAAGAGCCTCATCATAGATTTGATCGTGATACAGATCTATATGAGAGAGGCTTTATTCCTCCATATGAATCTTACTCTCGATCTGAACATAGAAATATAATGCGTAATAAAGAATATGGATCAGACAAAAGTTATCGAGACGGTAGAGCTGAGGAGCAGTTTCAGGATTATTCTGGTCGCGGTCCTAAGGGATGGAGGCGTTCTGATGAGCGAATTGAAGAAGAAGTTTGTGAATGCCTAGAAAGAGACAGAAATATCGATGCAAGTGAAATTGAAGTAAAAGTAAAAGATGGCATAGTGACACTTTGTGGAACGGTAGATGAGCGTAGAATCAAACGAATGGCAGAGGATATCATTGAATCAGTTTCAGGAGTTAGAGATATCCGAAATGAGCTATCTATTGAAGGTACAAGATCGCCAAAAACACAAGGCACAATCGGATCGTCTAAAAATCGAAAATCAAATGAAGCTTCCACTTCGACGAGTCACTAATAGGCACTTGTTAAAAGTCCTTGTTACTAAAAATAACAAGGACTTTTAGCTTATTTTAAATTTATCCAAACTAAATACTAAAATTTGCTGTAAGCATTGGATCTTAATATATTATCTCAATATGAGAAAGTTAAGAAAAGTGTTTAACTTTTTACAAAATTGCTTGTGAAATAATTCTTTAGAGGCTCTTTTTAATAAACAAATCCAGCTTAACTCCGATACTCTAGACATGATATTGCATAACTCTCGAGGTAATACATTAATAACTGTTGTAGTTTCTGCTGCATTGGTGAGTGTTATTTCTTTGGCGGCAGCTCAAATGATCAGTCAAATGAGAAGCCAAGCAGCGCAGCTTGATGCAGCTATTGAGGCAGGAAGTCTTGAAGGGATAATTTCTAGGACATTGCTGGACAGTAGTAATTGTTTGAGCTCATTAACGAGCAAAGCAGTAAATACATCTCAATTTACAAAAGGTTATCCTATTACAATTCAACTACCTGGCAGTTTAAAAAACATCGCTGCGAATCAAGATTACGGTCCTTTAAAAATTACATCGCTTAATTATGTGAGTTTGGGAGCTCCTGTGAGTTTAGGAGGAGGTCAATCAGGCTATAATGGTAGGCTTGAACTCTTAACAGAACATACATCAACAAAATTTAAATTTAGAACGAGAACAATAGAGCCACTGACTCTAGTAACTCAAGGTAATACTGTGGTGGGTTGTTCACTTGCAATGTCTGTGG
>CAYMKD010000083.1:0-9002 GCA_964390435.1 uncultured Pseudobdellovibrionaceae bacterium
TTTTTTTACTACTTGTTCAGCACTTTGCAATGCCGTTACTTCTTTGAGCGCTTCACTCACACGTGGAGAAATCAAACTATCAAATGGATCTCCATAGTAATCTCGATATATTTTAACAATCATGCTCTCAGGTATACGGTAGAGAATTTTAAGCTCCACATTAATTTGTTGAAGATCAGAAGAATAGCACTCTGATTTTGCAATAGCTGTTTCTTGTCGAACCGATATCGGCACGACGGTTGTAATAAATGGTATTTTAAGACCTAAACCCTCTGGAGCAAAAACAGGTGATACTTTACCCATAGTTACTAAAACACCACGGTGCCCCGGTGGGATAACGTAAGCGCTTCCGCTGAGTAAAATAATTGCAACTAAAATGCCTACTACTGTTTTAATAAGATTTTTATTAACTTTAAAATCTCTTAAAAAATCATCACCTGAACTCACTCTTGCCTCTTTTCGCTATGTTTAGAATCATAAGCTATATGGGAAATCTAAGTGAGAGTCACCTGCCAATACTCTTATTGTCATTTTGGCTGTGTGCGAATGGAGCAGCGCGACTTCCGTAGGCCGGAAGTCATTTGCTGATCTTCAGATATTCTTATTATCTTGATTTAAATGACTAGTATCTAAAAAGGAAGCCTTCTTAGCTATCTAAATTTTTTTATGTTCTTTGGTGATAATCTTTCTCCCAATATCTAGGACGCCCATAAAAATCATATAAACGAACCTCGTATTCTTTATTAATCGGAGTTGATTCATCATATTCAGGAGAGCTTTTTATTTGTTCTTTAGTTAGCTCAATATTAATTAAATTCTCTCCCCAATTTATTTCACTCACCCAATCAGGAGAGATTAAAACATTTTTACTTGGGATCCACTTCACTGTATCAATAACTAAATATCGAATAGTCCAAGTATCATTATCAAAAATCATATCTTTTACTGAACCAAAAGTGTCATCCTGAGCTTTAATACTATAACCGCAAACTTCATTTACTGATCGTAAATGAGCATCATAAACTTTAAGAGAAGATCTTTGACTTTCAATCGAGTTTAATAAATCTGTTGGGTAACTGTAATAACCCCATACGTATCCTCCAACAGCATAATGTGGCCAACCATAATATGTGTAATACCTATCTTCCCACTGTCTCGAAACTGGAGCATTCGTTTCTAACTCAGGAGATTCTTCAATTTGTTTTTTAGTAAGACAAGTTGGAATGGTATTTAACTCCCCATTGGGTTCTCCTAAACTTATTGGCGAGATAAGAACTCTTCTCCCTGAGAGCCATCCACCTGTATCTACATCTAAGTAACGAATAGTCCACTTTTCATCATCAAATAGAGCATCTTTACATTTACCAATTTGTCCTTCTGGAGTTGCCAATTTATAACCTTGAATGTGTTTTAAACTTGTCAGCATTTTTTACATCCTTTCTATTATTAAATATAATAGCCATCATGCTGTTTATACTTACATACTTAAAAAGTTATTATTTGATGGAAATGCTTTTTAATTTATAAACTTTCTTCACACTAGTTATAGTTTAAAAATATCTTTGTGAGAGTCCAATCTTCTTTTAGCTTGATCAATGGATTTTTTTAACTCTTCCCATGCATTCACAAATCCTAATTTCAAATCTAAAATGGTTTGCTCACCTATATGAGCTGATTGTCCCATTTTAATTTTAATATTTTCATATAATTCTTCTAACTCTCTTAGTTGCTCACTTAGAGTGTATTTTGACTCCTCATTTTTGATCTTTTGTAGTTGAATCTTGAGTTTAATAAGATTTTCTGATGCATTATCAAAATCTTTAATTTTTGGGCCAAAAGCTCTATCTTTTTTTATTTGATCTACTGATTTTTGCATCCGTCCTCCTTTAATTCTACAACTAATTAAAATAGGCGGTTTTATAATTACAAACTTTAAATTTGCTTGTATTTTGTGTTTAGTTTTTATGAAATTGGAGGTAACGTCTCTTCGTTAACAATTTTAGGCTGTTAAAGCTCTGAAAACGACCTATAACGACGCTACTTCTTGTTAAGCAGTTCAACAACCCTACCCATTACCTCCGGCTCTGACAACAGTTTTAAACCTTCAGTGGCTCCCTTAGTTTCAATGCCAGCTATACGGACGTACCTGGCCATTGTTTTAAGATCCTTCCAACCGCAAACTTTCATTACAACGGCAGGTGCTACCGAATCCCTAAGAAGCTGTGTAGCAAAACAAGCCCTTAAAGTGTGGAACTTGACTGAAGGTAAACCCGCGCCAGTCAGAAATTCCCTAAGAATCTCAGCGGCACGACCATCCTCCCATGAGCGAAACCTTGGCAAAACATATTCTGACCCATTTGCTTTAAGCTTAAGAGACTTCAAAAGACTTACCAATTCATCACTGATAGGAACCGTTCGCCAGTACCTTCCTTTTGTTGGCCCGAAGCCTGTTCTCCTAATCTAACAGCGTATTTGTCGACGATGTTAAATGCATCATTACCAAGTCGATCAACCACAAAGGGGTCAGCACCGCAATGAAGAAAAAACTTTGTCAAATCTACTCTTTCCAAGTCTTTAAAAGACGACGAATCTACTAAAAACTGGTGAAAGGGCGTCCATTCTAATTTTTCTACACCATTAGCGAAACCGGCTTTAGACTTCGTATTAATAATATCCCGAGAATAAAAAATCATTTGTCTAGCAGTTTTTAAGGAGGGGACATTGTTCCAATTTATGTAGTAGAAAAACAGAAACAGCGGAGACCGCCTTTCTTCATCGAAAACGACAGTATTTGTGCCGAGATTAAGCAATGTCGTAATCAATCGTTCATCTCGTGTGAAGCGCATAGCATAATATAAAGGAATTAAATAACCAACATGCTTATTGGGTGTATTAAGAAGTCCATTATTAGCGAAGTAGAGAACTTGAGCATAACTTTGATCATTCACGCGTCCTTCAGTTGTGGAAATTAAAAATGTGAGAAGAGTGTGGCCTTGATTATATTCAGCAACGTCAGACACCGAATCTTCAATATAAAGATCAAGCCTGCTGCCCGATTCTACTAAAAATTGTATGGCTTCAACGCTTAGGCGTTTAAAAAGCGGTATGTGATACTTCGAGAAAAAGCACTTCCGGAAGTAAAGCCAGTGGAAGTGCTGCCGGCAGAGAGTGTTGTAAAGCCAGAAGAGCTTGCAGTTTGCAGCCCCACTGAAAAAAGGGGTAACACAGAAAATACTTACTCCCGATCTTCTCAAAGAAAAACCGTTCCAGCCGCTATTAAGTCGTATGTTTTTAAACGGGACCAGTGCTGTCAGTGGCGGGACCGGGTGACACAAAAGTTATGTGGCTCAAAGTTTCAGTTGCAGCTGGATCACCGGCGGCCGGTTTGGGCTGGTGGGGGGAGCGAGACTGAGAACTTGCAACTGCTTTGCGGTGTTCATAATAGGCTCAAGTACAGGCAGCAGGCTGGGATTCAAGTGGCATGAATAAAAGTTTTTTCGACTGTGATTTTAAACCGTTTGTCAAAATTAGCTACTTAGTTAACTCTCAGGTAGTTAATTGGGGTTGCTTGTGTAAATTGTATTGTGTAAGCTGTAAATTAATTTGGAGGTAGAGATATGCGCTTTCTATTTATTTTATTGTTGATCACACCATCTTTTGTTTTTGCTAAGATAGACTCATCATTAAAAAATATAACCTGTAAAAGTCGTCACTCAGAAATAGCGAAGGAATCTTTCACTAAAGCAACCAAATTGATTGAAGCAGGAGCTGGTCAATCCGAGTTTGCAAAGCTTTTAGCTCGAACTTATTTGGAGCAGGCAAAACGGGCACAATCTTTGGAGTGTTCACGTTTGGTGTCAGTATTAAGCGAAGCCTCTATTAAAGCTACAAGCCTTGCATCTGATTTTTCAAACTTTAAGCTTCCAAGTGTTTTATGGGCAAAAAAACAGCATGAGAAAGAAGTCGAAGGTCATGTTGAAGAGCTTATTGATGCGCATGAAAGAATGAGAAATCTTTTAGGAAAAGATGTTATAAAAGCTCGTCCTGAGCTAGCAGTTAACATTATCACAAGTTGGGATGGGTGGAACAATGATGTGGAAACAATGGGTGGTACTAGTTATGGAGTGTATTTTAGTGATGCTTTTTATGCTTATCTAGCTGATTTAGAGGATGCAAACCTTCCAGCCCCGCAGAAACCGCTTTCTACTGATGATACAAAATATGAGTTGGATGAGGATACCTATTGGGCTCGTCCTTACTTTTCCCAATATCAAGATTATAATGTTGATGGAGATACAGTAGAGTATCCAGAAGATTTCTTTCTTAATCTCTTAAAAAGAATACTTTCAGAGCGCGATCCTAAACTGTGGTCTTACGGATTTAAAGGTGGGAGCTATGTGACGCCGGTAGAATCTTTGCGTCAAGTTTACTTAAAAATGGTTTCACTATCTGAAGATCCATTAGGAAAGTTCACTCTACCTGTTCTTAAATATACTGAATATCCTACTAACAGTGAGTTGTCGGCAGTAAAATCTCAGCTGAACCTTTACTTAACTTGCTACCGGAACAAATCACTTAGTTGTGGTTCAGATCTTGTTCGGCTAGTAGAGCACTTGGCTCCTGCCGTGAATGCATTTGTTTGCTGGGTGGGTTTTCACGAACTTGGCTACCCAGATGCTTTTAGCTACGCTTGTAAAACAGAAGTTTACAAGCAGTTAGAAAAACTCAAGGCTGAGTGAATATATAGGGCCGGAGTAAAACCTAAATGAAAGAAAAATCACGTTGTACTTGGTGTGGTGCAGACCCTGTCTATGTTAAATACCATGATACAGAATGGGGAGTGCCAGTTTACAATGATCAAAAATTATTTGAGTTTTTGGTTTTAGAAGGTGCGCAAGCTGGTTTAAGTTGGATTACAATTTTAAGGCGACGTGAGGGCTATCGTAAGGCTTTCAGTAATTTTGATCCCCAAAAAGTGGCTAAGTATGATGCTAAGAAGATAGCTAAGCTTTTAAAAGACCCTGATATTATTCGTAATAAATTAAAAATTCAATCTGCTGTAAAAAATGCGAAAGCCTTTTTAAAGATCCAAAAAGAGTTTGGTAGTTTTAGCCACTACCAATGGCAATTTGTTAACAATAAGGCTGTGCAAAATAAATTTACTCGCAAGCTACCTGCAAAAACCAAGCAGGCCGAAGTGTTCAGTAAAGATCTCAAAAAGCGTAGTTTTAGTTTTGTAGGTCCAACGATTATATATGCTCATATGCAGGCTGTTGGCATGGTGAATGATCATGTTGTGAACTGTTTTCGACATAAAGAGGTGGCTGCAATGAGTAAGCCTATTTTTTGAGACTCAATTGGAGGTGGCGGCCGGATTCGAACCGGCGTAGACGGATTTGCAGTCCGCTGCCTAGCCACTTGGCTACGCCACCGCTTATGAAATGAATCCACAAATTATCCATAAGCCTCGTAAGAGTCAACAATTGCTCTTTAAAGGATGAAAGTAATTTTAATGAAAAGTCCCTTATTGCAGGTACTTAAGCTGCATAAAGGGTGTATAAGTATAGTCTTTAGCCTTTTCTAGATGAGTTACATCAATTCTGACTGACTGAGCCAAATCAGCAACACTGGCAGCCACTCTTAGTATGGCCTCTGTTCTTCTTAAAGAGCCACTCTCAGGCAGCAAATGATCTATAGTAAATGAGTCCACTCGACTTTTGATGCTCTTAAGATCCTGCCTAGAACACGCTCCTAATGCCGGCCAATTTTTTTGCCTAAACTCCTGAGCTCTTTCAATTTGTGATAAAATCTCAGAACCTAAAATTTTATTTTTTGAATTCTCATTTTTTGTAAACGCTAGCATTTGAAATCGATCCACTATAGGGCCTGATAACTTTTCTAAATAAGATCGGCATCTTTTTAAACTATAATAACAACGAACCGGTTTTTTAGGCACATAGTCTCCACAAGGACATAAATTGGTTGTGGCAATAACCTGAGCTTGAGCTGGATAAGTCTGACTCTTTCCTGCTCTTGTAATACGAATGAGTCCTTCTTGCATAGGTTCACGAAGGGCTTCTTGCACCGTGCGATTAAACTCTAATAATTCATCTAAAATCAAAATTCCTTTGTGAGCTCTTGTGATCTCACCAAAAAATAAAGGACTTCCTCCTCCGACCATTGCTAGTGTTGTAATAGAATGATGAGGTTTAATTATTGGACGCCATTTTAGATCTTGATTTTTTATTAACTGACTTCTTTCTAGCTCAAGACTTTCTTGAGAGTTAGGTTCTGGTAAAAACGAAGCTACTGAGAGAGCTAAAGTTGTTTTACCACTTCCAGCAGGCCCTGCAAGCATGAGTGAATGACCACCATAAGCAACTATTTTTAAAAGCTCAGCATGACTTTGTGAAAACTCTAAATTGAGACCATAGGGTGGTCTCTCCCATTTAATTTTTTTATATTTAGCTTTTTGCCAAACGGGTTCACTAAGATTCTTTAAACTTGAAACTTGAGCTGTTAAAAATGGTAGATTCACATGTGAGCTTTGTCCTGTATAAACTGGCTCTATCCTTTTTAACTCTTGATAGCGCCACAAATCGTCTGGAGCTAACACATCTCCATTTAAATTTAGCTCTCCATAAAAAAAAGATTTAATATCTAAATCTGTCGTAGGCAATTGACCTGTCTCCCACAAAAGTGCTGCAGCAACTGCTAGCTCAAGCCCCCTTGAGGTTTTTTTAATATAGCTAGGGCGAATATTAACCAGAATTTGTTGAGCTTTGGGCCAACTAAACCCCTGATGCTCAATGGCTGCTTTAATTCGAGGAATACTCTCTTTTAAATGTTGATCAGGAAGACCTAAGAAATGCATTTGTGGTAATCCTGAAACTAAAGCAAGTTCAACTTCAACAGGGATTAACTGGTTTTGATGGTAGGCAAGTGAGTGAATTTTCATACTGAAGAGACACTTGCAAATACTTGTAGGGACCAAGCTCACTTGAAACTTACAAATAATACAAAGCCCTGCCGGAATCCGGATCTTAAAGGAAAAATAGGCTCTAGAATTGGAGCTAGCATTCTGCTTGACTAGAATTATATATAAAATTTACTCATTAACTTATGGTTAGTATTTTAATAACTATATAATTTAACATGCTTTTTTATATTTTAAAGTGTTGGAAAATCCAACACTTTGTTGGATTTTAGTGGAAGAAGTTAAAACTCAGTGCTACCTCTCTGCTGCATGGAAACAAATGTACTTCACGAAGATTTTCGTAACTTTTTATTAAAAGAGTTCAATCAACGGGTTAAAGCTAATCAACGTTACTCATTGAGGTCCTTTGCTAGAGACTTAGATACTAATCCAGGTTGTCTATCGGTATTACTTAAAGGCAAAAGGCCCTTCACGGATAACTTAGTTGAGCACTTTTGCGAAAAACTTAATTTAAGCGAAAGACAATTTAATCAATTTTTATCCAAAATTAAAGTAAGAAAAAAAGTACCTAAACACAAAGTTATAAAATCAGATTTATTTAATATCTTATCTGAATGGTACTACAACGCAATATGCGAGCTAACACAAACTTATGACTTTAAAAACAATCCAAATTGGGTTGCAAAAAAACTTGGGATTTCCCCAGCCGAAGCTCTGCTTGCTATTAATCGATTGAAAAAACAAGGCTGGCTTGCTGAAGAAAATGGCCAACTTATTTTAAAAAATACAGATACAGAATTTAATCTGAAATCCCACAATACGACAGCTCCCTTAAAAAGACTGCAAATTCAAGCTCTGGAGAAATCAAAAAAAGCTATTGAAAGAGAACCACTCTCAAGACGTTATCATGCAACACAAACAATGGCCATTGATTCAAGCCGTATTGAAGAAGCTAAAGAAGTTTTAAGAAAATTTAGACAAGAGTTTTGTCTACAAATACAAAATGAAGAAGATCAACTAACCGATGTTTATCAACTTAACTTAGGATTTTATCCACTAACTGAAATTGAAAAATAATTAAAAGGAGATACTTATGAAACACTTAACACTTATTTTAGCTCTTATGCTATCTACCTATGCTTTTGCAAGTGGTCACGGGCAAGAAGGCGGCGATGCCATTTACTGTTCTGCCAGCGGGACTCACTTCCCCAAAAATGGTTACTATATGCTTGATTATGCTATGACTACGGATAATCAATCTTATTATATGGCAGGAGATGAACTTGCACACTTAAAAGCTATTTATAATGTGTTTAAAACAGAGCTTATTTATTATTATCCAGATTTTATTGAGAATATGAACTGGTATATTCATAATTTGGAGCTTAAACTAAATAACCCTTTAAGTTCCAATTGGGTTAATACCTACAATGCTCCTCTTAGAGATGTGCAAGATGAAAATTTAGAGAAGTCTCCCCCACAAAACTGTAAAAGAGATCAGTTAAAACAAATTGTTACCTACGACAAAGAAAGACAAGTCTTTTATTATGATGGTGTTGTAGAAAGTGAACTTTATAAAACAGGTCTAATGCAGATTTCTTTTAGAAATGTACATGAGATGATGCGAGTTCTTCCTTTAGAAGATATGACTGCACCAGAAAAATCTATACTTATTAGAAAGTGGTCGAGGGTTCTCCATAATCAAAAGTTCTTTAATCTAAAAGGCGAAAGTCTGGAGGAGTTTTTACTTTTAGAAAAATTACTTCCAAGTGAGAGCATCTTTAATAGACATTTAATAAAAAAAATTATTACAAAAGGTTTAGTGGTCAGCAAGGAGGAGTTATCTCTTTTAACTGCAAATCAAATTAGAAAAGTTATAAATGAATTCAGAACTAATTTAGATAAAAATGCTACTGATATTAAAAATGAAATAAACAGAACAGAAGAGATAACAGCAAATTATATTAAAAGATATGGCTCTCTTTTAGCTGCAAGTACTGCAACAGAAAATGGAGAAATTTCTGGATCAACAAAAAGCGAAATAAATAATTCAAAAATTCAACTT
>CAYMKD010000084.1:0-8958 GCA_964390435.1 uncultured Pseudobdellovibrionaceae bacterium
ATAACTGTTTTTTTAGCTGTGGAGCTTTGTTTTTTCTGAGCTTGTGCTCCAACAGACAAAGTCACAACTGCAAGTATAAGCATTAATTTTTTCATTATTTTCTCCTTCAAATTAAATTATTTAATAATTGTTCCCTTACCATCGCAGTAAGTATTAAGCTCTGTCATGGAAGCGGTGTCATAAATAAATACTGTGTACTCCTCACCATCTTTTCCAACTCTGCAGCCAGCAATTGTATTAGCATCACAGCCAGTTTTTTTAAACTCTCCACCATCATTACCACAGCTCTGTTGGGCAGCCTGATTTAGCTCTTTGCCTTCATGATACTTTACCCCTGTATATTCAGTACAGTAGTTTGCAAACTTACAACCAGGAGCTGCTGCTGTTGGTTTGTTTGCTGGAGTACCTGCTGGATCACCACCACCGGTACTACTTGTTGAACAACCAAAGCTCAAAGCACATAGCAAAAGAACTGCCATTTTTTTCATTAAGATCCCCTTTAAGATTTTTTAGTCGAACTAAGCTGATAGTCAGACTTGGGCCTTATGGCAAACACTAACGCGGTGCCCGAGCTGTTTAAAGGAGCTTTATAGCTTGTAGTTTCTTCTTAAGAAAGGAGCGTAAGATTTTGTGATCTTTTCTAAAACCTAGAACATATTTTTTATTTAATCAAAAATGCTGATAACACTAAAAAGGTAAATATTTAAAGGAGATCCTTAAAATGAAGTTTTTAACCTTTGCCCTAATAAATCTTTTTATTTTAAATGCTCAAGCAACTACAACTCAATTTGACTGTGTAACAACGGCCAACCTGTACAACAACCAAAAGCACTCTGTGAGTTTTCAAGTTGAAAATCTCAACTCTCAACGTCCTGAACTATTAGCAGAAGACGATGACTACAACTCACTTATTACCTTCAGTCCTGAGAGATCTCCATTTGAGGCTCTCGGTGAAAATTGGTCTATTGTGAATACTTTAGAAAAATTTGAAATTCACTCAGATTCAGATGGTTTTTTTCTTCTTGATTTAGTTTTATATAAAAACTCTGGCTTAAAACATGGCTATGTCAAAGTGCGAGATATTCATGAAGGCTTCGGTGATGCTTATTCAAAAGTTACTTGCGAAGTGACTCAACTGTAACTATTTCTCTGGTTGATCTTGGCCAACAACTTCTAAAATTTCTACCCATTTTTTTATCAGAAACCCTGGATTTTCAGGGTCTCTGCGCACCATTGTGGTAATAATTAAAGTGGCAAGACTCACTCCTATTATGAGAAGCAAGACATACTCTAAAACTATCTGACCACGAGAGTTCATATTTTTAAATTTCAGCAAGAGGCAAAGGTGTCGGCTGCAATGAGAGTTGCTCTTGCCATTCATTCACTGTCGCATTTAAAAGTGGACCAAGAAAACTAAAGTCCGCATTTTCATCAGCATTTCGTAGACCAATCACTTGATCACCTAAATGTTGATCTATAGCGTACTCAGAATCTAAAGCTGAGGCTTCAAAAGCAAACTGAAAGCTTTCTAAATTTGGATAAACCATAATTAAAAAATTATGCCCTAAGCGTTTTGATAATTCTTTAGCTTTTTGCACTGTCTCGGCATGTTCTTTTTGTAATTTAAAATATATTTTAAGAGCTAAAGACTCGTGTAATTGAGCAAAATAAATTCTGACTGGGCCATCAAAAATGGCAGAGTTAAACGCAGGATTAAAAAACTTAGACTGCATTAATGATGAGTAATTTGATTTCATGTTGGCCCTCAGTGCTGTATTGCAATTCGTTAACTCACCCTTAGCCTAGAAAAATCTTTTGACCCGTGGCAACACTTTTTTAAGAAAATGACAGAAAATTGCTAATGCCTCGCGTAAATGTCATGCTAGCTGGCCTTTCGCCCACCTGATAGAACAACCTCTGCCAAGAATTTTTTGTGCTGAAAAAATCAGCAGACTTATTTAACTCTAAACTTCCCACTTCTCCTTGAAGCCCAAGAGCATAAGCAGCCCCCATGGTATAGGCGCTTAATACTTCAGGCAGACTCAGCTTCATTTCAAGTCTTGCAAGTAAGCCCACCAGTTGCAGATCTTGAGTGGGCGAACTTCCAGGATTAAAATCTGTGGCAAGGGCGACGCGAGCTCCAGCATCGATAAGATCTCGGCCCGGAGGGTACTTGCACTTCATATACAAATCCGCTGCAGGTAAGAGTACGGCTGTGGTCTCACTTTTTGCTAACTTTTGAATCAAAGAAGAATCAATTTGTAATAAATGATCTGCTGAGATTGCCTTATATTTAAGCGCAAGCTCAGTTCCTCCAGATAAACTCAGTTGGTCGGCGTGAATGACTAAATCAAAACCTAGTTCTTGAGTCTTTTTTAAATAAGCTTCTGCCACTTCAGATTCAAAAAAACCTTTCTCGATAAATATATCTGCTCTGTGGCTGAGTTTTAACTTTTTGATTTCTGGTAAAACTTTTTGAATTACAAAATCTAAATACTTTTCATAAGTAGAAAATTCTGGAGGACGCGCATGAGGACCTAAAAAAGTGGGCACCACTCTAACACCAGTCAAAGACTTAGCTACTTTTAAGAGTTTAATTTCGTTTTTTAAATCTAATGCATAGCCAGATTTAATTTCAAGAGTAGTCACTCCTTGGGCTTGAAAATTGGCAACCCTTGCCTGTCCAAGAGCATGCAGGTTTTTTGCACTGATCTGTCTTGTTGGGTTCACTGTTGATAAAATCCCACCACCTTTGGCATTAATCTCTTGGTAAGAAACCCCTTGATTGCGAAGTTCAAACTCCGCACTTCGATCTCCAGCAAATAAGGTGTGCGTATGACACTCAACCAAACCCGGTAAAACCGTTTGCCCTTTAAGGTTGTATTCTTTTAATTTTTTCTTAGTTAAATTTTTAGGGATTTTTTGATCAGACCCAATCCAAGCTATTTTGCCATCTAAAAATAGAATGGCCTGTTTTTTTAAAATCCCTAAATCAGCCTCTTTAACACGACGAGCTTGTTTTTTTGCAACTCCGGACATCGTCAACAGCTCATCAATATGCCTTAATATGCCCGAACCATTTTGTATCTTTGATTTGGCTTTCATTATTTTTTGGCTTTACCTTGGCTCGCGACACTCTCAATGGCTTTGCGAACCTCTTCAGGATCACCCACAAAATCTTTACCTATGACTTTGAGGTTACTATCTAGTGTGTAGACTAGAGGAATTCCTGTTGGCAAATTCACAGCCATAATCTGCTCAGGGCTTAAATTTTCTAAATGTTGAATGAGAGCTCTAAGACTGTTGCCATGGGCGACCATTAAAACTTTTTTTTGTTTTTTTATTTGTGGTGCAATTTCAGAGTTCCATATTGGCAGCACTCTCGTCACAGTGTCTTTAAGTGACTCTCCAGATGGAAGATCTTTAGGATCAACATCTTGATATCTGCGATCAAAACGTGGATGTGTTTTATCATCCTGACTTAACATCGGTGGAGGCGTGTCGTAACTGCGGCGCCAAATTAAGACTTGTTCTTCACCATGTTTGGCGGCGGTTTCTGCCTTGTTGAGCCCTTGCAGTCCTCCGTAATGACGCTCATTAAGACGCCAAGACTTTATTACAGGAAGCCACATTTGATCTGTCTCACTTAAAACAATATCCATAGTTCTTAGGGCTCGCTTTAAAACTGAAGTATAAACAATATCAAATTCGTAATTATTCGCTTTTAAATGCTGGCCAGCTTTTTTTGCCTCGCTAAAACCCTTTTCTGAGAGATCCACATCCACCCAGCCCGTAAAGCGGTTTTCTTTATTCCAAAGACTCTCCCCATGACGAATAAGAACAAGTTTATACATTTTTAATAATCCGTTTCTTGCTGCTGCTCAGCAACAGCTTGAGAGTTATAATAAGCAAGTTTGGTTAAGCAATTTGCTAAAAACAAAAAGCCTAATAATATGATTAATTTCATAGCGTTCACTTTAAAAATGATTAAAAGGGAGCGTCAACTTGTATCCCCCTAACAGGGCGACAAAACAAGCATCTTAACGCAGCGATGAATTCGGACTAACACCCTGTTCAAATGAAATATATCTCAATTGCAAGCGCAGCATAGGATTGCTACATTGCCCGCACATGGTACAAAAGCGAAAAGTTAAAAAATTAAGTATAAAAAAAGCTGCAAAATTTCCTGAACGAGCAGCGGATGTTCCCGTTACGCAAAAAATGCTTTTTGGGGTTCGCAATGAACTAAAGGCCTTCATGAAGTCTGAAATCCATGGGGTGAAATCTGAAATCCATGGGATGAAATCTGAGATCCATGAAATAAAATCTGAAGTTCACGGTCTGAAATCTGAAGTCCACAAGCTCGCTGTTTTGATTGAAGAGCAAAACGCTCGAAATCGTGTGGTCTTAGACGGCTTGACCAACCTCTTTACGCGTCAAGACCGCGTCGAACAACAAACCGTAGGATTTGAGAAAACACTTCTAAGCTTAAGTTCAAAATAGCTTATCTTATCCAATTTTGAAGTGACTTAATGATCCTTATGAGATCTCTTCTAGGCAAATTTTGCCCAACGCCTTAAGTCCAATAGTGTGAGACTAATCCCCGACTGCCGACGAGCCAAGCCGCATTATCAAGTGACGAATCCTCAGGAATTTGGAATTATATAGGGGCAACAAAGAGGTACAACGTGGCTCAATCCAGTTCAGGCATTAATCGCGCCAATTTGGCTTACATCGAAGAACTTTATCAACAGTATAAAATCAAACCTGATAGCGTCGCTGCTGAATGGAAAAGTTTTTTTGAAGGTGTTGAATTTGCGCAAGGCGGAGGTCTTGGCCTCTCAGAAAAAGAGCTTGATGTTTATCACCTCATCACTGCTTATCGCAACTATGGTCACTTTGAAGCAGACCTTGATCCACTGACCAATGCCACATCTCCCTCTGAGCAATTAGCTTTAAGTCGATTTAATCTTAAAGAATCAGATTTGAATCAACAATTTCAAATCGGCAGCGTGATTGGCAAACCTAATGCCACTCTAAAAGATATCATTGCTCACTTAAGAAACTGTTATTGCGGAAAACTTACTGTTCAATGTGCTGATGCACTCCCTGATGTTCGCGAATGGTTTATTCGTGAGTTTGAACAAAACAAGCCCAATCTCAAACTTTCTGCCCAAGAGAAAAAAGAAGTCTTTCACTCCGTCACCAAAACCGAAAGTCTAGAGAAGTTTTTGCACACTCGCTATGTTGGTGTTAAGCGCTTCTCAATAGAAGGCGGCGATGCTCTTATCCCTATGCTTGAAACTTTGGTTACCCATGGAACTCCAATGAAAGTGGAAGAAATCATGGTCGGCATGGCCCACCGTGGACGAATTAATGTACTTGCTAATTTTATGGGCAAAGCTCTAGAAATTATTTTTGCAGAATTTGATGGCAAAGCCGAAATGGATGAGCCCCTAGATGCTTTTGATGGCGATGTAAAATATCACTTAGGTTACTCAGCAGAAAAACAAACCGACAACGGGCCTTGTCGTGTCACTTTAGCTTTTAATCCTTCTCACTTAGAAGCTGTTAACCCAGTTGTGATGGGCATGACTAGAGCTGCTCAGCGCCGCCGCCAAGACACTAAAGAGAGAAAAAAAGTTATACCAGTTTTAATTCATGGTGATGCCGCTTTTGCAGGCCAAGGTGTCGTGCTTGAAACTTTTCAGATGTCGCAAGTAAAAGGCTACACTGTTGGTGGCACCATCCACATAGTTGTTGATAATCAAGTGGGATTCACAACAAGTCCAGAGAGTGGTCGCAGTTCGCACTACTCCTCTGACGTGGCTAAATGCTTATTTACTCCAGTTTTACATGTTAATGGAGATGATGTTGAGTCTTGCGTAAAAGCCATGGATATTGCACTCAGATTTCGTCAAGAATATGGTCGCGATATTGTGATCACAGTTTGTTGTTATCGTCGCTACGGACACAATGAGGGAGATGAACCCGCTTTTACTCAACCCCTTATGTACGACCTTATTAACAAACATCCCACTCTTTTTGAGGTTTACTCAAAACAGCTTATTCGCGAAGGGGTTATTGATCAAAAGTATGCCACAGACTTTTATGATGAAAAAATTAACAACTTACAAAAAATATTAGATCAAACTAGAAAGAGTCCTCCAAAGGTTTCAGCATTTAAGTTTGATGGCTTTTGGAAGGGCCTACGTAGAGCTAAGACTGAAGATTTTTATAAATCAACAGACACCACTTTTGATTTAAAAAAATTAAAAGAGATTGGTGAGCTTTTATCTCAGGTTCCTAAAAATTTTAATCCACACCCTAAATTAGTTAAGCTTCTCGAGAATCGCCACAAGATGGCTCAAGGTGAAGAGCTTCTCGACTGGGGAACAGCTGAGCTTTTAGCCTACGGAAGTCTTCTTGCTGAAGGCACTTCTGTTCGCCTCACAGGACAAGACTGTATTCGTGGCACCTTCACTCATCGACATGCGATGCTCTATGACGTGAAAACCGGAGAAGGCTATGCAGCCTTGGATCATATCAACGAAGACAAAGTTGAGTTCTGTGTTTACGATAGTATTTTATCTGAATATGGAGTCTTAGGATTTGAATATGGCAATGCCACTTGTGACCCCACTTTTTTAACTATGTGGGAAGCTCAATTTGGTGACTTCTCAAACGGAGCACAAATTATCATTGATCAGTTTTTAGTTAGTGGTGAGTCTAAATGGCAACAAATGAGTGGCTTAGTTCTTCTTCTTCCTCACGGCTATGAAGGACAAGGACCGGAACACTCAAACGCCAGACCTGAGAGATTTTTGCAGTTAGCTGCACAAAACAACATTCAAGTTTGCAACTTAACAACACCGGCACAAATTTATCACTCGCTCAGAAGACAGATGAAGCGACCTTTTAGAAAACCAATGATTGTTATGTCGCCAAAGAGTTTATTACGACATGCAAAAGCAAAATCAAGTATTGAAGAGTTAGCTCAAGGAACTTTTCATGAGGTTCTACCAGACACTCTTCTTAAAGATACTAAATCTGTTGAGAGTCTTATTTTATGCTCTGGTAAACTTTATTATGAATTAATTGAGGAACGAGAAAAAAGAAAAGATAAAGGATTAAGAACTGCTATTGTAAGAGTTGAGCAGCTCTACCCTTTTCCAGATAAACAAATTACTGAAGTTATTAAGTCTTATCCAAAATTAAAAAGCATTGTATGGACTCAGGAAGAACCTAAAAATATGGGGGCTTGGACTTTTGCTTATTTTAGAATGCAAGAGCTTTTAACGAGCCAAAAAATGACAAAAATAAATTTTGAATACGCAGGACGTACTGAACGCGCAAGCCCTGCAATAGGTTCACAGTATAAACATAAAATAGAACAACAGGCTCTTATCGAACAGGCATTTAATTTTTAAAAGGAGTTAAGCCATGAAAGTTGAAATCAAGATTCCCGCCGTTGGTGAGTCGATTACAGAAGCCACTATCGGTCAGTGGCTTAAAAAGAATGGCGAATTTGTAAAAAGAAATGAACCTGTTTTATCTCTTGAAACGGATAAAGCCAGTGTTGAAGTGGCCTCAGATGCTGATGGAGTTTTAGAAATTAAAGCCAAAGAGGGCGAAACCGTTCAGATTGGCAGCGTTGCCGCCTATGTTGACTCAGATGCAAAACCCACAGCAAGTTCGGAGCCTGCAGCAGCAAAACCACAGGCAGCGGCGCCGGCTCCTAGCATGAGTGCTTCTGCCGCAGCACCAGCATCTAATGGGTCTAAAGCTTCAGCGGAACTTCGCGAGGTTTTAAGTCCAGCTGTGCAAAAAATAGTTAACGAAAAAGGGCTCAACCCTTCACAAATTGAAGGCACCGGTCGCGGTGGCCGCCTGACTAAAGAAGATGTTATGAATGCAACACCAACAAGTGCTCCAGCAGCTTCGAGAGGAACTCCAGAAATTGCTCCGCCACCGCCAAGTCGTCCGAGTGGAAAACAAGGTGATATTAAACGTGTGACGATGACCACTCTTCGTCGCCGAATTGCTGAGAGACTTGTTGAATCTCAACATACAGCAGCCATCCTAACTACTTTTAATGAAATTGATATGACCAATGTCATGGCCATTCGCAGTCGTTACAAAGACCGCTATAAAGAAAAATACAATGTGGGTCTTGGCTTTATGGGCTTTTTTGTTAAAGCCTGTATTGAAGGACTAAAAGAAATTCCTGGCATTAATGCTTCTATTGAAGGCAACGATGTTCTCTACAAAAACTTTTATAATATTGGCGTAGCTGTCGGTACTGAAAAGGGTTTGATCGTGCCTGTTATTAAAGATGCCGACCAATTAAGTATTGCTGAAATTGAACTCAGCATTAAGCATTTTGCCACAAAAGCTCGTGATGGCAAAATCACTATTGATGATCTCAGTGGCGGCACATTCACCATTAGCAATGGTGGTGTTTATGGCTCGTTAATGTCCACTCCAATTATCAATCCACCACAAAGTGGAATTTTAGGAATGCATAAAATCGAAGAGCGAGCTGTGGTCATAGATAAGAAGGTTGAAGTTCGGCCTATGATGTATGTTGCCCTATCTTACGATCATCGTTTAGTTGATGGCAAAGAAGCCGTGACTTTCTTAGTGCGTGTGAAAGATTGTGTGGAAAATCCTGAGAGAATTTTACTGGAGATTTAAATGTCGCAATATGATGTGGTGATTATTGGTTCAGGCCCTGGAGGCTATGTTGCAGCCATTCGCTGTGGTCAGTTAGGCTTTAAAACCGCCATCGTTGAAAAAGATAAAACTCTTGGTGGTACCTGCCTTAATGTGGGCTGCATTCCCTCAAAGGCTTTGCTTGAATCTTCTGAGCACTTTCATATGGCAAAACATGATTTTGCAAGCCATGGCATTAAAGTCCCTCAGGTCGAACTTGATTTAGATCAAATGCTTGCACGT
>CAYMKD010000085.1:0-8938 GCA_964390435.1 uncultured Pseudobdellovibrionaceae bacterium
CTTTTATGTAATAGACTTCCAACTTCAATAGGAGGTTCACAATGAGTAGGTTTGTGGTGCTAGCGGGCATGATATTTTTTTCAGTTCTAGCCCATGCTTCAGTTTGCTCGCGAGCGCCTCAAATTGTTTCAGCTATAGAAGAAAGCTTTAAAAAAAACTGCACGCAAATCACCGATAAGGACTTGGCTCAAGTCTATAGCTTAGATTTAAGTATGACTTAAATTGAAAGTTTAGAGGAAGACGATTTTTTAGGTTTCGTGGCGCTTGAAGAGTTAAACTTATTTAAAAATAAAATAAAAATTTTGCCGATTGGAGTATTTAAAAATTTAACAAGTTTGCAAGATCGTGCTTCACAAAGACCTATGGAGTTTCCTAGGAGTAACTTTTTTTAAAGAATTCAGAGATTCTTTAGTGACTTTTATATTAATAGTTGGCCATACTTGGTAGAAAAGTTTAGCCGATTTTTTTGCGCCGGTCTTTATTGAGTAACCCCACTAAGAAATTTGCTTTAGTTCGAATTCAATGTCCTTGATGTAGCTATCGAGCAGTTCCCCTGGCTTGTTTAAAAGCGCGTAGAGGCTGTCTCCGTCGCTCTTAGCATCGATCAGATAGATATTAGCGGTAAAGATAATGATTGGTAAATCGCTAGAGATCTTCTCGCGAATTTTTTCGTTTAGCTTGATCCAAAAGGGATACGGGCCAGCTTAGTTTTAACACATAAGCTGGCTTTTATAATTTATTATTTCTCTTGAAGTTTGAACACAAGGTCTTTTAGCTTCGTTGCAAGCTGACTCAGTCCAGTTGAAGCTTCTAAAAGTTGTCCCGCACCAGTTGAGTTTTGCGCAGCAGCTTGTGAAACACTCTTAATAGTATCTGAGATACCTGCAACACCTTTGCTAGATTCTGCAACCACTCGTGAAACTTCGTTAGTAGTTGCGGTTTGCTCTTCAACAGCTGTGGCAATAGTGAGAGAAATGCCGCTGATTTCCTCAACCGCTTTAGTGATATCCACAATCGAAGTAACCGCATGACCGGTGCTCTGTTGAATTGTGCTAATTTTATTAGAAATCTCCTCAGTAGCTTTCGCTGTCTGTTTTGCTAGCTCTTTAACTTCGTTGGCAACAACGGCAAAACCTTTACCAGCATCTCCAGCACGAGCCGCTTCAATCGTGGCATTTAACGCAAGAAGATTGGTTTGCTGGGCAATAGAGCTAATCGTTTTTATAACACTCCCGATAGCTTTACTCTCCTCACCAAGTTTAGAGACAAGGTCATTTGTTTCTTTAGCTTTTGCCATACTCTCTTTTGATTTTTGAGAGCCAGCAGCTGTATTCTTGGCAATCTCTTTAATTGAGGCTGACATCTCCTCTGTGTTTGTTGCAACCATACTCACTCCGCGTGAAACCTCTTCTGAGGCTTTTGCTGCGGCAACAGATTGATCTGTTGTAAGTTGAGCATTAGAAGAAAGCTGAGTTGCTGTAGCACTAAGCTCTTCTGAAGCTGCACCAAGCTGAGAAGCCGTATCTGCGAGAGTTCTCACAAGCTCAAGCCACTCTAGTTTTTGTTTAGTAATATCAGTTGCATACTTAACAATTTTAAAAACTTTTCCATTTAAATCAAATACAGGATTATAAGCAGCATTAATCCAAACTTCTTTGCCGTCTTTTGTAATTCGCTTGAACTCTCCAGCTTGAAACTCTCCGCGTCCTAGTTTTTGCCAAAAATCTCTATATTCTGGGGTGCTGGTGTAGGCAGGATCACAGAACATCGAGTGATGCTTGCCCTTAATCTCATCAAGACGGTAGCCTAAAGCATTTAAAAAATTATTGTTAGCCTCAATGATGCTGCCATCTAAATTAAAATTAATTACAGCTTGAGTTTTAGAAAGAGCTGCAAGTTCGGCATCTTTTAATTTTTGTGCACTAATATCAGAGGCATATTTAACCACTTTTACTGGTTTGCCATTTAGATCAGCAATTGGATTATAAGAAGCAGAAATCCAAACTTCTTTACCGCCTTTGCCAATCCTTCTATACTCGCCAGTGTCATATTCACCATTACTTAGTCTTCTCCAAAAATCTTTATAAGCGGGTGTTTTTACGTACTCAGGATCACAAAACATTGAGTGATGTTTGCCTTTAACTTCATTAAGCGTGTAACCAAGAGTGTTGAGAAAATTATCATTTGCAAAATTTATGACGCCATCAAGGTCAAATTCGATAACAGCTTGTGATTTACTAATGGCTGCAATCTGAGCTTCATAATCAGCATTTTTTATTTTAGCTTGAGTGACATCTGTTGCAAATTTTACGATTTTTGTGGGGTGTCCACTTTCATCCATAATTGGATTATAAGAAGCTTGAATCCAAACTTCTTTGCCACCTTTACCTATTCTTTTGTACTCAGCAGATTCAAATTCACCTTTATTTAGCTTTTCCCAAAAATGTTTATACTGAATGCTTGAGGCATACTCTGGCTCACAAAACATACGGTGATGTTTGCCTTTAATTTCCTCTAAAGTGTAACCAAGAGTGCTGAGAAAATTGTCATTGGCAGTAATAATAGTTCCATCTAAATTAAATTCAATAACTGCCTGGACTCTGTTAAGTGCATCAATTAAGCTTTGTTGATTTTCGTTTTGATCGTAGCTTCCGTTGGTATACTTTTTAGCAGTTTGCAATGTTATCTCCTTGGCATTATAACCCAAAAGTTTATCGGTGTAGGTGTGGAGAACTAAAGTTAAGAGCAGTAAATTTTAGCCTAGGAATTATAAATTCTAAATGAAGGACTTGCGTTATAGTTATTTGTCTAGGGTCATAAAACAAGAAACTTGAGTGTAAAGCCTCATGTGCACAATAACTGGAGCGGTTTTTGTAGTTAATATCTTGACCTAAATAAAGTTCTATAAATGCCAAGAATCAGCATTGCGCCAATAACAGATCCTATAAAACCAACAGGTTCACCTGGAAGATAAATACCAAGTTGTACGCCGAGCCACTGTGCAAAGGATGAACCTGCAATTCCAAGCAGTATAGTGATGAAGAGACCACCTGGATCTTTGCCTGGCATTAAAAATCGAGCCATGGCACCTACAATGAGACCAATAAATATAGCCCAAAGCATAAAGACTCCTTTTTATAAAAGCTCAATTAACATTTTTGAGATTTTAAAGAAAGGCAAAAGTGAAGCAAATAAAGTATTGTTAAACAATATAGATAATCCTAGTATTATTTTACAGATGGCGCCGATTCAAAAGCTAATCCTTAAATCAAAACAAAGCCTTAGTTACCTCGACATTGGTGATACTAAAAACCCAGTCTGTATTTACTTTCATGGTTTTCCAGGCTCTTCCAAACAGGTTTTTATTTTAGAGAACTCTGAGCTAAGACGCCACCTACGAGTGATAGCTATTGATCGACCCGGATTTGGGCATTCTTCTTTTGCAGAAAAAGCCTCATTGCAAGATTTAGCCAAAGGGGTTGAAGAGCTCACAGATCATTTAAACATTAAAAACTTTCATTTAATCTCAGTTTCTGGTGGAACTCCTACGGCTTTTGTTGTTGCAGATCAACTGCGGGATAGAGTTCTTTCATTGACGACGGTGTGTGGTCTAGGCCCTTTGCATGAGAGGGTATTTTTTGATCACATGAGCAAATCCTTGCGGTTTTTTTTAAAGCAAGGTCGTTATTTTCCTTTTATAACAACAAGAGTGCTTAAATTTATTCATTTTCAAATTCAAAAAAGTAAAACTCCAAACACCAAGCGGATGGAAAGGTTTTTGCCCCCAGAAGATATTAAATTAATTTTCGATCCAGAAATACGGCAAATATTTCGCAACTCAATGTTACATGCATTTCATCAAGGTTTTTATGGAGTGGCCCTTGACATTCGTAACTTTCAACAAGACTGGAAGATCTCAAATTGGAATTTTAATTTTCCAGTTTATTTATGGCATGGGCAAAAAGATCGAATTGTACCCTATCAGCATAGCGAACTATTAGCTCAAAAAATTCAAGGTTCTCATTTAAATATTATTCCTGGGGAGGGACATTACTCTTTGCCTATTTTGCATATGGAGGAAATTTTAAAACCTCTTGTGACAGAAGGGTATAAGCTTTGAATATGATTTTTAATAAAAAAGTTCTATTAATTTCAGTTTTAGCTTCTTTGGTGTGGCTCTTATTTTTATCTCTTACAGTCTCACCTTTTTACTCCTTGCGACCTGATTTTCGTGATCACATCTCAAATTTAAATGCGGCTATTTTGTTTTTTTATAGAGGAGCTGAAGTTTACACTAAGTCTCCTTTTGATTTAGAAAATCAAGTAAGCACAGAGGGACATGCAGATTATATTAAGCGTTGGGATTGGAGTGATGAGGCAGCAATACAAATTAAAGAAAGAGAAG
This sequence comes from uncultured Pseudobdellovibrionaceae bacterium, assembly GCA_964390435.1. Classification (GTDB taxonomy): domain Bacteria; phylum Bdellovibrionota; class Bdellovibrionia; order Bdellovibrionales; family Bdellovibrionaceae; genus CAYMKD01. The sequence goes on from CAYMKD010000085.1 coordinate 4,406, forward strand.
GGAAAGAACCCCTTTTAATGGTTTGGGGGTTAGTGCCAAGGCCTTACCCGCCTGGCTTTATTTTATATTTATCTCCTTGGGCTGCTTTGACTGAGTATTTTGGGGAGCTAAAACCATTTGTAGTTGCCATGATGGTTTTTAGTTTTTTGTTGTGTGCACATTTAAGTTTTTTCTATCTTTGGCAAAGTATTTCTCTTATTTCATATGGTTTTTTAAAGTATTTATTTGCTTACTTTGCTTATCAAGAAATTGTTGGCTGGAGCCTCATGGGGCAATATGATGCGGTCACCTTGTTATTTTTATTACCTGCAATACAAGCTCTATGGCAAAACCAGTTTTGGTCGGGTTTAAAATATTATGGTTTTGCTTCATTCTTTCACTTTCGTACTTTATTTTATTTGCCATTGCTCTTAACAGAGTCACTTCTTCAGCCTAAACAACTTTTAGAGAAATTAAAGCAACAAAGCTTTAAAAACAAAATGCTTTTATCAGCAAGTTTGAGTTTAGCTTTGTTATCGGCTGAGATTTTTTTACTAATTTTACCCTCAGTTCAGTATCAATCGGCACAATTAAATCCTGTTTTAATTGCATTTAAATCATTTGAAATCAACGCGACAGTGATTAAATTTATAATAGGTTTTGTTATAATCTCCATTTGGGCAATCAAGATGCGTCAATTTAAACTTGCCACTTTATTTATATGGTGGAGTGGGCTGTGTTTAAGTATGTCTTTTGCGAGACCTTGGTACAATTTATTTTTGGTGCCTATTCTTGCCATTGGAGTCACTGATAAAACCAGTCGTCAGGAGCTTTTTTTAAGATTGATTGTGGTTTTATTTATTTCAGGTACTTTTTTTGGAACCTCACCAGCAGAGTTCTATTTGCCCAAGAGAGTCATTGAAGTATTTTTTAAAGCACCTTAAACTTTCCTGTCCGCTTTTCGAACTGTATGACAGCTAAATTAAGTCATAAGAAAGTTAAGCCTTATTCACAGGTTTGCTTACAAAGCTCTTTTATGCTTCGTTTGATTTACTCTAAAACTTGTATCGGTGAAGAAAATCAGCTTTTAGAACAAGAGTATGAGAGGCTTAGGCAAGCTAAAGTTTTAAGTGAACTTTCAAGCAAACAAAAAGAACAATTACAAATTAAACACACAGAAGATCTTAAAGATTTAATTTACTTTTGTTCAGAAATGCTGTGTGCAAAAGAGGATAAAAACTAGCTTGAAAATTTTTGAGTTTTCTTTTTCTTCTTTTCATATTGAGCAGAGGCAAGAGCTGCGCTCATGACAGCAGACCAATTTTTAATTAATGGAGCATATTCCCAGAATTCATCAGGAATAGATTCGGTTTGCATTTTAAGACGTTTAATTTCTTTGTTAAGTCGATCCACTTCGCGACTTAAAAGTTCTAAGGAGGCCATTTGCTCGCTATCGGTATCTTTAATAAAAATTTTATTTTCTGAAACACCTAAGGCCTTAGCAAGCAGCATGGCATTCTCGGCTCTCGGCCAGCGCTGGCCGGCTTCATATCTTTGAATGGTCGCTAGGCCCAGCCCTGTTTTTTCTGCCAACTGTTCTTGGGTGAGAGATTTCTTCCTACGCAGCTTGGATATATTTTGACCTGCTAGTTTTTTAAGTGATTCCACCTATATAGACTACATCCACAAAAGTGATGTAAAAATAGACAATAGTGATGTATATTGTGTTTTTTAACATCATTATTGGATATTAAAATGAGTTTTGTTGGAATTAAGACAGTTCTTCTTATTGACAAAGATCTATACTGGTCAGAAGCAGTGAGAGATTTTTTTGCGGCAGAAGCGCCAAATTTTCAGCTTCTTTCCGTTGAGTCGTTAAATGAAAGCGTAGAAGTATGCACACAGTTTTCTAAAATTGATTTTATTATTTGCGATTCATTTTCTGATCCTCATGAAGAGGATCTATTTAATACACTCAAGCAAAATTTTGATTTTTACTTTGCTTATATGACAAACGAACTTTCGCAGAGTAGTTTAGTAATAGAGGGCCCCAAATATCTTGGCTCCTTCTCTAAGGATCAAGCTCCCTTTAGTTTGGTGGTATTACTAAATATGTTGAAGAATTTGAAATTAAGAAGCCCGCATATTTCATTATAGTTAAGTATTTACAAATACTTATCGTATATCTCTTGGAGCTTCTCAGGCTGATGTTTAAGCTAAAAAAGCATACCTTTTAGAGTTAATATGTGTTTAATATAGCTACTTATGGTTAAATCCAAAAGTCATCTAAAGGGGGACTTGTGAGTTTGTTTGGTAAACCCTATTTGTTAATTATTACGAATCTTTTTTGTAATCATCGTTGCACCTACTGTATTCAGCAAAAATCTTCACTTGATGTGCGTTTAAAAAGTGACATGGTTGATGTGGATGCACTTTTAAAATTTCTTGAAAAAAACCGAATTGATCGCTCTGTAAAACTTATGGGTGGTGAGTCGACCCTGCATCCAGATTTTGAAAAGCTTATGGATGGGCTCCTTAAACTTTATAAAAAAGTAGTTATCACTTCTAATGTAAACGGCAAATGGTACCGTGATTTTGACCAGGCATTGGCGAAGATTGTTAAGTGGGGCTCAGATGTTCAGTGGAATACAACTTATCATCCAGCATGGATGGACGCAGATCTCTACATTGAACGTATTCGCAAAATGCAAGCAGCAGGTGTTAATTTAGATCAAATTGCTACTACGGACACGCCCGATTTAAATCCAGAGATTGCTGAAAAACTATTTAATGCAGGTATTAACTGGAGACTACAAACATTCACAGGGCGAAACCCTGAAGGACGACTTGTGCCGCAGACTTGGGCTGATGTGAACACTAAGTATCCACAACTTTATGATCCATCAAAGTACATTGATGAATACGCTCATTATCAAGAAGAGTGTGAAGATGCTAATCAGAGCTCAAACTTTATGCGTAAAGAATGGGTTTCATGCACTTCAAATAAATTTCTAATTGGCCCAGATAATAATATATACCCATGCCACAGACATCTTTATGTTGCAGATTCAAAATATATTTGTGGTTCTATTCATGATGTAGAGATGGCTAAATTTAAATTTAAATGGAACTCTATGTGGGGTAACTGGACAATTCCGTGCAATACAAAATGTAATCCATGTGACTTTGGTGCGGTTAAAATTAAGCCAATGGGCAAACCCGTTAAAGAAGCACCCACTGTAAGTGCTTAAACCTCTAAGTAAAAACATGAAGATCTTATGTTTGGGTCTCTTGTTTTTTGCTTTTTATACTCATCGTATTTGGGGCGAGACCCAAGATTTTCAAGTTTTCTATTTGGCAGGACAGCGGTTTTTAAACTTTGAAAACTTGTATAATTTTAATGATGGCTTTCAGGTCTTTAAGTATTCTCCCTTGTTTGCTTTATTTATGGCCCCTTTATCTTGGTTGCCATTTTTAGCAGCTAAAGTTATATGGCTAGCCTCGCAATTTATTTTTTTATTTCTGTTAATTCAAAAATTTTATACTTGGCTTAAACAAATTGAGCCTCAATTTAAAATCTCATGGTGGTGGTTGTTTGGCTTGTTATTCACTTTTGTTGAGTATAATTTTATTTATGGGCAAATAAATTTCTTACTTCTTTGGCTCGAAGTAAAATGCCTAGAGTATATCTTTTTAGAAAAAAAATCCTATAGGGGAGCTGTGCTTTTGGCACTCGCGATACTGTTTAAATTAACTCCTCTGATATTAGTGCCGTATTTATTTCTTAAAAAGAAATGGCAAGCAATAGGTGCGACGCTCTTATTTTTAATTATTGGGATTATATTGCCATTTGTATTTTATGGCTGGCAGGGGAATTTAGATTTGCTTGCCAATTGGTACGAGATCATGACTCAAAAGCACAGTGTTGTGAACGTAAATCAATTTCTATTTAATCAAAATATTGCTAATTTCTTTTATTCGGTTTTTGGTCATGAAGAAGTTATTTATGAGGGGTTTCATAAAGATTTATTCTTAAGTCCAAGTTGGTTAGCTTCAGTGCTCTTAGGGTTCACGATTGTAGTACTCTCGGTCATCTTTTTATATATTAGTTTTTTTAAGCAAAAAAACTTTTTTTATCTTAAATCACTATATGGTGATTTAGTTTATATTTTTTGGCTGCAAGTTATTTTGTCGCCTCTAACATGGAAGCATTATTTTATTAATCTTTTGCCGGCATTAATGTTTTTAGCTTGGCAATTAAGGTTTTATAAAAATCTACAGAAACTAGTGTGGATTTTCCTTATAGTTTTAATCACAATCCCAGGGAGTCTTTACCCGCCGGCTCCTGCTATATTTGAATTTTACTGGGTTTATTTAATTTTTTCTTTTATAGTGATAAGTAGTTTTTATTATTTTTGGTTTTCAAGAAAGAAAGCTTAAAATGCGTATTCTTCATGTCTTTTCAGGGCAGCAGTTAACTGGTCCTGAATTTTACATTCAAACACTTATTAATGCTCATAAGGCCCAAGGGCATGAGTTCTGGACTCTATCAGA
>CAYMKD010000086.1:0-4092 GCA_964390435.1 uncultured Pseudobdellovibrionaceae bacterium
ATTTCTGATCCCATCCTATGATGTCATGATAATCAACATTTATCCTACTGAAAAGACTCTTTTTATCTCATTTCATTAGGAGATTAAAGTACATCGAGTCAAAAATATTTGCTAGCCGCGACTCACAAACGAGAATGCTTCTCAAAAAACTTTATTGCCATTCCTTGCTTACTGTACTTGAATTAACCAATTGCTGCCCAAGGCGGACAGTAATTGGCTCTCAAGGAGGGAAAAAGCCATGATAAAATATGTATTAGTTTGTATATTGAGCTTCTCTTTTAACGCTCTTGCGTCAAATAGCTCTGATTTGCTTGTTAAGTTAAAACCCGGCGTTACTGTAGATCATTTTTTAAAGCGCAAAACTTTACAAAATATTCAATCAGAGCCGCTCATTGATGGTTGGGTACAGCTACATATACCAAAAACAAGAGGCCAAGCTCTTTTAATTAAAAATCTTCAAAATAATCCCATGGTAGCTCATGTCCAACCTAATTACCCAATAAAACTCTATAATCTGCCGGGAATGGAAAAACTTAAAAAACTTGCTCTTGCTCATGGCATTAAAGAAACCTCAGAGCCTACAGCTAAACCAACAGACAACCCACCCATTCCAAGTGCGCCTAGTAACCCTAGTCCGTCTGATGATCCACTTTATATTCAACAATGGGGAATGCTTGATAATCATGTAAAAGAAGCTTGGTCACTGGCCAATAAGCAACAAGACATGGTTGTAGCTGTTATTGATACAGGAGTTGACTATACTCATGAAGATCTTTTGCCAAACCTATGGCGCAATACCCGAGAAATTCCTGATAATGGTATTGATGATGATGGCAATGGCTATGTCGATGACCTTGTTGGCTGGGACTTTGTTAGCAATGACAACAAGCCTTATGATCTTGCATTTAGCGGTCTTGAAATTGTTTTTGGCGGTGGAAACCCCGGACATGGAACTCACTGTGCAGGCAATGTTGCTGCGCGTGGGCAAAATGGCCAAGGAATTTCAGGCGTAGCACCTGATGTTAAAATTATGGCAATTCGCTTTTTAAGTGAAAAAGGCTCTGGAACGACAGCCGACGCGGTTAAAGCTGTGAAGTATGCTGTGGATAACGGCGCAAAAGTTCTTTCTAACTCTTGGGGCTCTGAAGGAGAAGAAGAGGGCGATCCCGATAACCAAGCACTTAAAGATGTTATTCAGTATGCACAAGATCGCGATGTTTTATTCATTGCAGCTGCCGGCAACGGCCATCAGGGCGTTGGTTATGATAATGACACCGATGCCATGCCTGGAGTGCCTGCAAGCTATGATCACGAAAACATTGTAAGTGTTGCGGCTCTTGATGTTGATAACAATCTTGGTTCTTTCTCTAATTGGGGTGCAACCTCTGTAGATATTGGCGCTCCCGGAGTAAAAATATTTTCTACAGTACCATCGAATGTTTATACAGATCTTGTCGTAGAATTCCTTGGCGAAAAAATTTATTGGGATGGGACTTCAATGGCCACTCCACATGTGGCGGGAGCTGCAGCTCTTTACTGGGGCAGTCATCCAAATAAAACCTTTGCTGAAGTTAAAGCAGCTATTTTAAACAGTGCCACTCAAATTCCAAGTCTTGCTGGTAAAGTGACCTCTCAGGGTAAGCTCAATGTTTACCAACTCATGCAGGCTCAATAATCATTTGCATAACTGGTTTTCCCGACAGGATGTTGGGAAAACTTTCTTTTGCCCGAAGTCTTTCTAAATAAATCCTCTTCTTAAATGCGAGTTCGGCTTGGCCACGCAGCTTGTCCTGTTTAACTTTATGGGAGGTCTCTTAGTTAATTTTATATTATAAGCCCGCCCCTCCTGGGCTACTGCTCCTCCTGCGGAGGGGCCATCCTGGCCCGCAGAGGCTTATAATATAAAATTAACTAAGAGACCTCCCATAAAGTTAAACATTTGCAAGCAAGTGACAAACGTTATGTCTGAGCCATTTAAGAAGAGGATTTATTTAGAAAGACTTTGGACAAAAGAAAGTTATTTAGCTTCGGCCGGCTTGAAGTCAATTACAATGGATGCATCGGCAGCAGGGACCGCACTCCCATTAAAGCGGATGGAGTTTGTTTCGGTAAGATAGCTCCAGCCATTTTCATCATTTTGCAAAACCTCTTTACCATTGACGTAAACATGAATGGAGGCAAGCACAGGTCTGCGGTCTAATACAAAATCTGTAAGTCGATGGATAATAGCGCGACGAATGTTATCCAAGGCCACTCTCAAATCTGCAGTGCAAATTGTTGAACTGATCCCGCCTGATTCAGCAACTAAATCCATGTAGCGAGTTCCGGGCTCTGAGTACATAAAAAGCGTTCGACAACTTCCTACAGCTTCTGTCACTCCAATAAAGTGAGCAACCCATGAACGAGAGCCATCAGGGAAAGGCTTTTTAACACTATCAAGAAAATCAATATAGTCTTTTGTTAAACCCGAACTCTCGTCATCTTCATTAGTTAAGAAAATCACGACCAAGAGAGCTTCATCGCGCAAAAAACCTTTATTGCTTGATTGCTGGCTTAGTGGATTTAGCACAGACTTCATTGATTCTAAACCGCGCTCAATACTAGAGCCTACTGGGTAATTAAATCTCTGTTGCATAAGACTGCGCAGGTCCGCAGTATCTAAGCGCAAATAACTCGGATTGCCCTGCAGAATTCCGCCAATACCATTTTTGCCCATATCCATATTAGTAAAGCCGACATTAAAATCTAATTTTGCAGCAACCATTTTATCCAAAATGGCATCTACTTGGTTTGAGATATTGGCTTGCTGGCTTTGCATAGACTCTGAGCTATCAATCACCCATAAAACATCTACTTTGCTATTATACTTAACTTCTTGCCCAAATGTTTGAGATTCTGCTGGCAGATCAAAAACCTGATCTTGGTTACAGCCTATTATAAAAAATGCTTCCAGCATTATAATAAAGCTCACTAGAGCTTTGACCATTCCTTGGGTTCTCATTTTTAAGCCGCCTTCTTTTTAGTGTAGTTTTTAATAGATTGGACTGTAGCCTGGCTCACACTTTCAAATTTGACTCCGTAGCGAATTTGCTTTAGCTCGTCAGAACTTCCAGGCACAAATTGTTTGCTCACTACTTCGCAAAGCGCATTGAATGGAGGAACTCCATCACCCGGTTTAAAATGTAAATAAATTTTCTGTCCAGGTTGAAGATTTGGTGTATTTACAATGACTGCTGCTCCACCTGCACTAATTTCTAAACCTTGGCCTTTCCATATGGATTTATTGTCATGTACAACAACAGATCCACCATAAGAAGCACGAGTGTGACGTCGACGAAAAAATATTTCTTTTATTTCTTTTTCATTTTGCGAACTTAGCTCTTTTATTTTGTCTGGATTAAAATCCTCGACTTCTGCAATTCTCTTCCAGTCTGTCATTTTATGGTGCCAAATAAAATCAAACTCAAAAGCCTCTTTTTTTTGCAGTTTCTCTACGACTTCAAAATAGGTAAAAGGACCAAAACGATTTTCACCTTTTAGCATAAACCACTCACGGTCTATAGTAAAAGAACTTGAGTCATCTACTTTACGCGGTTTTTTGGGATAGAGTTTTGTTAAGCTGGGAAGGCGTTTGGTGATGAGGTCATACTCAAGAAGCACCACCCAATCTTTTTTAGTTTCATCATATATGTAATCTGTAGGCTGCAATTCTTTTTTGTTAATTTTCGTGATGATTTCATCTACACCAAAAGGACCAACCGATTTTCCAGAGTGAGATATATAATAGAGCTCTTGCATATATGATTTCTCCTACCTAATGTTTCGGCAGATCTTAGCCTAGGCTTAAGCCCTAGGATTACAGAGAATTTTAGAAAAACTGTCTATGCACTAGACAGAGCTAAAGTATTCAGATTTTTTTGTATAGATTATATGCAATTTTTCTCTTTTTTATGAAACCGAAAGTTTTAAACATTTATGAAATCATGGCTTAGTGAACAAATTTGGTCATGCCGGCTACCATTTTTTGTCAAAAAAAACCCTCTTCTTTAAAAACCACTAGTTTTATTTTCTTAAAAAGAGAGAAATCAAGAT
>CAYMKD010000086.1:4102-8833 GCA_964390435.1 uncultured Pseudobdellovibrionaceae bacterium
GCGAAAATTCAGTTGGACCTTTTACAGTATCACAAATTGTAGAACAACTTTTAAGCAATCAACTAACGACTGAAGACCTTGTCTATATTGATGAAAAGCAAGATTGGCTCAAAATTTCTGGTTTTAATCCAATAGTTAAACGCTATGAAATCTTAAAAAAATCACAAGCTTCATTTATTGCTAAGGCTAAAGAGAATGCAAAATTACAAAAAGAAGCCTTAGCACAAGCTCATGCTCTTAAAGAAGAATCTAAAGAACGTATTGAATCTGTTAAAGAAGAGCAGGATACTCAATTAGAAACTAAAGAATTAAAAGTAGAAATGAATGAAAAGGTTGAAGTTACAACAGCTGAAGAAGCTGATCTTTCAGATCGCTTTATTAAAATAAATCTTTTTTACCCAGAAATTTCTGCTAATAAAAATATGATAAATAAAAAATCACAAGATGTTTCCAAAAAAATTCAACAGACAAAAGCTGTTAAAGTTCAAAAGCAAGAAGTTGCTCATGAAGACAAAAGCATCTCAGCTTTATCTTCAAATAATGAGGGTATGATGTTAGCTTCTGGTCAGATGATCCGCCTAGAAAATGGTCAACTTGAACTTATGCTTTCACATAAAATTTCAGAGAAAATTGAATTTAAACTTATGAGCTCTAACGATTCTTTAGATCTATCTGAAAACAAAAAAGAAATCTTGGTTCACGCAGGGCGTGCTGAATCTTTATCAATTGAAGGTAGCTCAGAACTTATCGCTGGCGAAGAGTGCAACTTTGTAGTTTCAGCTAAAGACAGCTTCGGTAACATCGATAATAACTTTACTCAAACACTTAGTGTTAAAGTTACAGGACAAGCTGAGTGTGAAAAAGCTGTTGAAATGAAAAATGGCAAAGGATCTCTTTGCATTAAAAATAATAAAGCTGAATCTATGAGTTTTGAAATTTTTGATGGCTCAAATATCAGCCTAAAAGCAACTCATAAATTAAAAGTTAAACCTGCTAAAGCAGCCAAGTTAATTATTGATACTCCGGCTGAAGCTACTGCAGGCGAAATGATTCGTGTTGCGCTTAAAGCAGTGGATTCTTTTGGCAACCTAGTGACTGATTTTAATGGAGCTGTTGAGTTAGCTGCACTTTCTCAATCTGGAAAATCAATTTCACTTAATACAAATAAGAGTGCTTAAAAAATGTTTGTACAAGAGCAACTTTCCTCACCTTTTCAAAAAGCAAGTGTTTTAGTAGGCTTGCTTTTATGCTTATTCTCTCCTTCGCTTTTTGCATTGAGCACAACATGCATAAACAATAAGTGTTATACATGTGAAGGCAGTATTAGCTGTAAAAACAATTCTTGCACATGCAATGGCAAGCCTATGTCTTCAGGATCAGAAGGCAGCAGTACTCAAGGAAACGGAAAATGCTCTGGCCAACAAACTAAACTTCATAGCAACGGTGGTGGCACAATTTCTCTAAGTGCTAATGTAGCAAACACTGCTTATGTATCTGAGAACTCTGCTGTTTGCGGCTACTCTACTGTAGGTGATGGAGTTGTCATATTAAATGAAAGCATAATAAACGGTAACGCTAACGTTACAGGAACACCTACTGAAGTAAACAATAGCGTAATTAATGGCAGTGTCACAGTAAAAAGTTCTACCTTAATAAACTCCACGCTTAATGGTAGCTCATCCTCTGATCACTGCGACATAAAAAATAGCACCCTAAATGGTAGTAGCTCTTGTAGCAGTTCAATCATAAATGACAGCTCTGTAAATGGTTCGATTTTAATACAAAATAGTCGTGTGTCTAACTCATCCCTAAATGGCTCAAGTAATATAGTTAATCAGGATATAAAGAACAATTAAGCACAGTAGGTAAGAATATAGATTATTAGCTCAATTAATTTATATGATTTTAGGGTTTGTCTAAATTATAGGTGCGGCCGATTTCAGCAATTTTATTATTGCTCGCAATATCGAGTAAACTCATTTGTACGATTCCACCTGAGCCATTGTCATTTTTAGACTCACCATTTACTTGCCAATCAATAAGTACAACTTCTAAGCGATAAGCCCCTTGAGGATCTGTTTTAAGCTGAGGGCGCTTGGTTTTTAACCACTCTTCTGTAACTACCGAAGTGCTAACAAAGTTAACTTCTTTAATTTTTAACCATTCAGGAGTTAAAACTCCTTGAGCTTGCAATTGTGCAAGATCATCTTCGATTAAGAAGGCCAATTTCTGCGCCGGGGAAGCCGCCCACCACTGTAAATCCTTGAAGCTATATTGACCCAAGTAAACAGCAATAAGAATGAGGATGACCGCTATGAGTTTGTTCATAAATAAAGCCTATCAAAAGCTCCTGGTGAATGGAACCTATTGAGCACCATAGGCTTGTTTTCTACTTAATTATAGAGGGACATCTTATTTTATAGGGTTTTAAAGTGACAATTTAGGCACTGGCTGAAAAAACCACCAGACGGTAAGTTATTAAAAATACTGGCCTTTTTTCCACTTACCCATTCTCTGTTTAATTCTACAACAATGAAGAATGCTGGCAGCGAATAAAGAGGAAAATAAAAAAACAAGTATTTTTAATAACTTACCAAAACTTTGTCATTTGGCACGTATGTTGGATCTACTTTCAGTAGGAGAACTGAACTATGAAACCAACAATTAACTGGACCAAATGGATTACAGCGATCATGTTTGTGAGCATGTATGTTGGTTGCTCAGAGCAGAATTTTAATCGCGACGCCACTGTAAACTCTTGTCAAAACTCTGGACTCAGTTGCGTGAGTGTCGATGGTATTGATTCTTTTGACTACTCTGTTTTTGTTGCACAACCTAAAGTAGATATTCTTTTTGTTGATGATAACTCCGGATCTATGTCTTTTGAACAAACACAAATGGCCAGTCGCTTTCCTTACTTTATGGCTTCGATTGATGATCTTGATTATCGTATTGCTGTTACAACAACAGATGTTTCTACTTCACCTCATAATGAGCCTCGCGCCATTAATTTAAATGGACAACTCCAAGATGGAAAACTTATTCCTTTTTCAGATGGACGAGTTTTTCTAGACCGTCAGACGCCAAATCTTGAACAGTCTTTTAATAATGTTATTCAACGCCCCGAAACAGTAGCTTGCGAAGCTTGGTTGCAAGCAAATAAAAATCTCAGAAGAGAATCCCCTACTTATCAGCAGGGATTTTATGATAACTGTCCATCAAGTGATGAGCGTGGAATCTACGCTTCGATTCTTACTCTTACTCAATATGGAGCTAGTTTTTTAAGGCCAGATGCACATTTAGCAATTATTTTTATTTCAGATGAAGGCAATCGAAGTTTTGATCATCAGACTGAAGACGGCTCTGCAAAAGATGCTTATTTATTAGAAGATAATGATTTACCAGGAACACTTGTAAGTACTGTACAAACTCTTTACCCACAAAAAAGCTTAAGAGTTCATTCAATTATTGTACGCCCTGGAGATACTAGTTGTCTTAAATCTCAAAGCTCACAGCTTGGAAAAAATAGCAAAGATGGCTTTCCTGTAATCACTGGTGAGTATGGTACTAACTATGCTCAAGCCGCCACGCTCACAAATGGTGTTATTGGTGATGTTTGTGCTAATGACTATAAACAACAGATAGGTGAAATTGCAGCTAAAACAGTTGAGCAGGTTAGTTCTATCAACCTAACTTGTGGTAGTCCCTCAGGAGTTGAAGTTAATTTATTTCAAAAACAAGATAACGTTTTTGTTCCAATCAGCATTGGCTATTCTGTTCAGGGTGGTAGCGTGCAATTTAATTCACAATTACCTGATGGCGTGCGAATTGATTTAAAATATAGCTGCCCTCGCTTGAACTAAATGATACCTTATTCCATTTTGTGAAGAACCCTAGTAACTGCAAGACTATTAGCAAACTAAGTAGCCTCTCTATGTTTTTCGTCGTAAAAGTTCTAGAGTTTTTCTCGGACTGCTTGGCCATTTTTTTCCATAGAGGATGCTCAACCAAGCGGCGATTGATTTCTGCAAAAGCTCTTTTTTCTATTAATCCTCTCTTAGCATCCTCAAAAGCATGCTCATTATCTGGATGCGTGAACTCAATCCCTTGGTTGGCATTTTTGTTAGGATTTGACACCTTCACTGACCAATCATCTGGTACCTTTTATTGCATTTTGCGCAAAAAAAACCCGACTAAGTTTCCCTAGTCGGGTAAAATAAGAGCTGGCATCGTGCTACTCTCCCACACGGTTAGCCGTGCAATACCATCGCCGCAAGCGGACTTAACTTCTGAGTTCGGAATGGGATCAGGTGTATCCCCGCTGCTCTAAACACCAGCAAAATGTTTAGTAATTAAATAGTTATAAACTGATAAATATTTTTCTTCATTTGAATCATACGTACAACTTTATGAAGATGATTAATTTTAGAGATCTTTAGCAAGAGTGTAATTCCAAAAATAAATTAAAAAAGCCTCACGATCTATTAGTACGGGTCGGCTAAGTACATTACTGTACGTACACCTTCCGCCTATCAACCTCGTAGTCTCCGAGGGATCTTTAGGGGGCCGAAGCCCCAGAGAGATCTAATCTTGCAGTTGGCTTCCCGCTTAGATGCTTTCAGCGGTTATCCATTCCGAACATAGCTACTCTGCATTGCCGCTGGCGCGACAACAGAAACACCAGAGGTTCGTCCATCCCGGTCCTCTCGTACTAAGGACAGATCTGCTCAA
>CAYMKD010000087.1:0-8793 GCA_964390435.1 uncultured Pseudobdellovibrionaceae bacterium
GCATAGTGACATCAAGAGCTACATCAAGTTGCCGTTGGATAAGTGATGACTCACTAGAGGCTTTAACGAACAAAGTACTTTCAATAAATGAAAAAAAGGAACTCAATGAATTTTATAAAACTTTATTTTCTGTTCAAGATAAATTTATGAAAAATTTAAACGCAGAATCTGATAAAATTTATAATCACTATTTTAGTAAAATCGACTTAGAAAAAACTCAAGAACTTGAAGTTGATGCGAGTTTAAAAAATAGGCAAACTGAAGGATTCGCCAACAATAATGTCGAGGGTTTGGCGCCCATGGAGTTTAAAACTTCCAATGGCAAAGTTCATCAGCTTGATTCTAAAGATTTATTGCAGAATACGGGAGCTAATATTGAGTTTGTGTCACTTCCAAAATGCATCAGTTCATTATCGAAAGAATTACTTTATACTCACCGCGAAGATAGTCCATGGAATCCATTTGAAACAGTATCGTATCGTCCGATTAAGTTCTTATTTTGGGTTGATAATATAAAACAATTGCAGTGGGCGAATAGTCCTCAATCTCTTGATTGGAAGGCAGTTGATACTTTGAGTTTAGATTTTATAAGTGCTACAGTTACATCCGTAAGCACAGGTTTTGAAATAGAAATTTCGGATTTTTACGATGCCGATTCGGACACTTTTGTAAAACCTAAAGTAGTCATAACAGAAAAAGAAGTGTCGCAAGCGAATGAGCGCATCAGTATTAAAAATAAATGGTATTACAACAAGCTTAAAGAGAGATTGCAGAGCCTTACGTTTTGTAAGTAAGGCATCGCATTTAATACTTTTTAGCTAATTACATTAACCCAAATCACCAGACTAGCCAATGATCTAAAGTCAAAAAACTGACAAGAACAGTTAACTTTGTTGTCAAAAATCAGATTAAATTTTTTTTTATGGACCTCTCTCTTAGTCCCAGGTGCTCTTAAAATGCTCAATAAGTATTTCCCTCGGGCCTAAGACCAGTTGGCATTACGGTTGCTCTACTTTGCATTGAGACAGTGGAGTGCTTGTTTGTTGAATGGAGGGACGTCCAGTGGCTGAAGAAAAAAACGCCGCCGCACCAGCGGCCGCACCTGTAGATTCTGGTGGTAATAAAGGGCAAAAGCCGACTTTATTTATCATTCTTGCAATTTTAAATATGCTCATCGTCGGTGGTGTTGGCGCCATGCTTTATCTAGGCAAGAAGAAAGAAGCTGCTGAACCTAAAATAGAGCATGTCATAAAAGGTGAGGCAGAAACTACTCATCATGAAGAAGCTACTGAAACACAAGATTTTATAGGTAAGATTGTACCTCTAGAAACTTTTATAGTGAATTTAGCTGGCTCTCGCGGAAGAAAAATTGCCAAAGTAAATATGGAGCTTGAGTTGGATGGCGAAAAAATCGCAGAAGAAATTGAAAAGCGCAAGCCGCAGATACGCGATATCATTATAATTCTTCTTTCAAGTAAGACATTTGAGGAAGTTTCAACTCGTGAAGGCAAAGATTTTCTGCGAGATGAGATTAGAGATACAGTTAATGCCTTTTTAACTAAGGGTAAGATTAAAAAAGTTTATTTTACTGAATTTATTTACAACTAAGCGATTGAGGTTCAAGGATGAATCAAGTTTTATCACAAAGCGAAGTTGATGCTCTCTTAGCTGCGGTTTCAGATGGTGATGCTGGCGGCGGCGGAGATAAAGCGGCAGGATCTTCTAGTGGCGGTGGCGGCGGTGGTGGCAGTGGTACCACTAAAATTTCAGGTTCAAAAAATGCTAAAGACGGCGACAAGGTTGTTGTCGTTTATGATCTTACAAGCCAAGACAGGATTATTCGTGGGCGCTTACCGCAGCTTGAAGTTATTTATGAAAAGTTCATGCGTTCATTTCGTGTGTCATTATCTTCAGCACTTAGAAAAATTGCATCACTCAATTTAGCAAGTACGGATTTTCTAAAATTTGGTGAGTTTATTAATACTCTACCGATGCCAACTTGTATGAGTGTTCTTCGTTTTAGTGCCCTTCGTGGTTCAGCACTTTTAGTTATTGAAAGCAAACTTGCCTACGCTTTGGTAGATAGCTTTTTTGGTGGAGCGGATCGTCCTTATACTAAAATTGAAGGTAAAGATTTTACACCAATTGAACTCTCAATTGTTAAAAAAGTAGTGGACTTAGCTATTGAAGATTTAGAAGCCGCGTGGGCTTCTGTTGAAAAGATTGGTGCGAGCTTTGTTCGTACGGAGGTAAATCCGCAGTTTGTGGGTATTGTTCCTCCTACAGATGTAGTGATTGCATCGACATTTGACGTTGAATTAGAAAACGCAAATGGCACAATTACTTTAGTTATTCCATACGCTACCATTGAGCCAATAAAACAAAAATTATCTACGGGCTTTCAAATTGAATCAGATCAAACAGATAAAAAACTTTGGACTTCTATTATTAAAGAGCAACTTCTTGATACAGATGTTGATGTGAAAATAAATCTTGGTGAAACAGAAATTGCTCTTAAAGATTTAATGACTTTAAAAGTCGGAGATGTGCTGCCTTTAGATCAAGATGCAACGGGTGAGTTTGATGTCCAAATCGAAGGTGTGAAAAAATTTAAATCTTATTATGGTATTCATCACGGTACTGTTGCCGTGCAGGTCACCAGAAATATTATAAAGTAACGAGGGGGAGAAAATGGCTGATGATAGTTTAGAGAATCTAGCCAATCAATTAGCTGCTGAAGATGAAAGCAGCAAAGACGAAACTGCTGCAAAAGGCGAAGGTGAAGCTGCCGATGGTGGTGATGATGCCGGAGATGGTGATGCTGGAGCTGAAGAGCAAAAGGATCGCAATCTAGCTCTTATTTTAGATATCCCTTTAAGAGTGACCGTTGAGCTTGGGCGAACAAAGATGCCAGTCAGCGAACTTTTAAATCTGGGGCAAGGTAGTGTTATTGAGTTGAACAAGCTTGCCGGTGAACCAATGGAAGTTCTTGTAAATGACAAGTTAATTGCACGCGGTGAAGCCGTAGTTGTTAACGAAAAATTTGGTGTTCGTCTAACAGATATCATTTCACCAGCTGAAAGAGTTGAGCAACTAAAGTAAGGATTTGATTTATGAAAAGTTTGTTGATTTTTACAATTTGGTTGTGGGCTTTGCCAAGTTTAGCAAAAGTACAGCTACTTGAGGTAACGCCGATTATTGAAGGCAATGCTTTTACAGCGGACCTTAAGTTTAGTGAGCCAATTTCAACAGACTCTATAGATGTAACCTTTAATGAGCAAAGTCTTCAATTTGATATTGCCAATGTTGTTTATGAAAAAAACCAAAGCAGCCAAGATATTAGTGGTGATTTTGTCAGCAGCCTGGAGCTTTCACAAGTTGATAAAAACTTAAGAGCACGAGTTACCTATAAAGATGCAGATGTAAGTCAATTTAAAGATGATTTAAGGGTTATTGCTCAAGGGAATAATTTAAAAATTATTATAAGCCCAGATGCATCAAAGCTTCAAAAAAATGTCAGTACTGTTACGGCTGTGGCTCCCATGGCTTTGAGTGAGAAAGCAGCAGTAGCTCCTCCGCCAGCTCCCGAGAAAGTTGTTTTAAAAGTAGAAAAGCCTAAAAGCGCAGATAAAGTTCCAGCAGTTGAGACTACACAAGATGATGAAAGTAAAATTCCAGTATTCACAAAATCTCAAGCAAAGGTAGTAGAAGAAGTGGGCGGTTCCTCTCGCTTAGCAGTTACTGTAGTTATGTTGGCTATCATAGCTGGTGTGGGGTTCTTTTTAATACGTCGATATAGTAAAAAAAGTAACCTGCAAACTGCAGCCACACAAATTAAAATTCTTAATCAGTATCACTTAAGCCCCAAAAAGAGCCTTGCAATTATCAGAGTTGCTGGAGAGTCCATACTTATTGGTGTTACAGATCAGAATATTTCTATGATTAAATCACTCTCATTATTGGATGAAGATATACCAGAAGAGGTTGCCCCGATGCACTTCTCCAAGGTTTTCTCTCAATCTCAAAATATTCAGCAAGAACTGACGACTAAGCCGACACAAAGTGAATCTGCTGAAACAGATGAATTTAGTATTACTAATATAAAAGATGCTGTCAGCAAACGTTTACAAGACATGAGGTTTTTAGGGTGAAAACCTTTAAATTCAGCTGGATTTTAATACTTGCAGTTTTTCTTTTGCCAGTTTTAGCAAAAGCTCAAGTTACTCTGCCAACGGTTAATTTAGGATTTAAATCAACTGACAATCCTAGTGATGTGGTGAGTGCGATAAAAATAATTATCATGCTCACGGTTCTTACATTAGCTCCAGCTATCCTAATAATGATGACGAGTTTTACTCGCATAATTATTGTGCTCTCTTTTTTACGTCAAGCTTTAGGTGTGCAACAAATGCCTCCCAACCAGCTACTTATTGGTTTAGCACTTTTTTTAACTTTTTTTGTAATGGCGCCGGCCTTTAAAGACATAAATAATAAAGCTTTGCAGCCTTATTTAGCGGGAGCGGTCACACAAGAAGAAGCCCTTGATCAAAGTTTAATCCCCTTAAGAAAATTTATGTTTGGGCAAACAAGACCTTCAGATTTAGAGTTATTCATTAATTTATCAAGAATGGAAGCTCCAAAAACCAGAGCGGATGTTTCTACAATGGTTTTGGTTCCAGCTTTTATTGTTTCAGAACTTAAAACATCATTTTTAATAGGATTTATAATTTTCTTACCATTTTTAATCATAGATATGGTTGTAGCTAGCGTGTTGATGGCTATGGGGATGATGATGTTGCCACCAGTTGTGGTGTCTTTACCATTTAAAATTATGCTTTTTGTTTTGGTGGATGGATGGACTTTGCTTATAGGTTCAATTGTTAAAAGCTTTGGGTGAAAGGTAAGTCATGACTGAGGATTTAATTATAAATCTAGGAAGAGAAGCTCTTAAAGTGACTGCCATGTTATCAGCGCCACTTCTTGTTAGCAGTCTTATCATCGGTTTGCTAGTGAGTGTGTTTCAAGCTCTCACACAGATTAATGAAGCTACTTTAACTTTTATACCGAAGATGATTGTTGTGGGTGTGGTAATTGTTTTAGCTGGCCCTTGGATGGTTGATTTAATCGGAACATATACAACGCATTTATTTGAAAACATAGTTTTATACGTAAGAGAGTAGAATGCCAAGTATTTATCAGTTTAATGAAATTCAAATACTGACTTTTGCTTTAGTTCTGATGAGAATTACAGCCTTTGTTTTTGTATGGCCGATTTTAGGAACACAGACAATCCCTATACAAATAAAAATTTTATTTTCATTGGTATTGACCATGGTTTTGTCGCCAACAGTACTTGTGTCTGCTCCTGTGCAAGAGGAGATGTCGCAAGTTGTGATTTGGCTAGCAGCACGAGAAATTACAATTGGTTTATTTTTGGGGTTTGTAGCTCGAATGTTTCTATTTGCAGTCGCCATTGGGGCGCAAATAGCCAGTGTGAGCTTAGGTCTTGCTCAGGCCCAACTTTTTAATCCGAGCTTAGGATCGCAAGGTAATATTATAGAGCAGTTTCAAGTGACTTTAGCTTCTATGGTATTTTTGGCTCTCGGCGGTCATCATTATTTGCTCTCAGGATTGGCTAGCAGTTTTACAATGATTCCACTAAGTTCTGTTGGCATTAATATTGATAGCTTTCAAACAATTATTCAAATGGGACAAGAAGTATTAGTTATCGGGCTTAAAATTTGTGCTCCTGTTCTTGTTGCTATCTTTTTAACTAATTTATCTATGGGTATAATTGGTCGAGCCGTTCCGCAGATAAATGTTTTAGTAACCAGTATCCCGGTAACTATTATGATTGGTCTTATAACTATGATTTTTACTATGCCTTTATTTATTACAGAAATGGATACTTTGCTTCAGGCTACAGTTGAGCGAATGTTCCAAACTATGAAGGTGATGTAATGGCTGATAATGACAGCGGTGAACGTACCGAAGAAGCAACGCAGACGCGAAGAGATGAATTTCGCAAGCGTGGGCAAGTCGCTCAAACGCGTGAACTTGGCTCAGCTTTAGTGTTGCTTTCTTTTGTCATGATGGTTTGGCTTTTTGCAAAATTTTATTCAGAAAAAATTGGTGGTGTTTTCCAATTCAGTTTAGGTCTAGATATGGTTAGTGCAGTAAGAGCCGGGGAGATTTTTCCAGTTGTAAGATTTATGGGAGAAAATCTCGCACTGTTATTGCTTCCTGCATTAGCTATTTCAGCTGTTGTTGGGGTGGCATCAACTTTTGTTCAGGTTGGTTTTTTAAACGTCGAAGATGCTTTAGCTCCTAAACTAGAAAAATTAGATCCTATCCAAGGATTTAAGAGAGTTTTTAGCATGCGCTCTCTTGTTGAAGGCTTAAAAGCACTAGCAAAAATTATTCTTGTGGCTTTGGTTGTTGGGTTAATTATTAAAAGTGAAATTATCGTATTCCCAAAATTGATCAACTACTCAGTTGAGCAGCTAATTTCTTATATGGGACAAACTGCTTTAAAAATGTTTGGTGTCATTGGAATGGTCATGCTCGCATTAGCAGCTGCTGATTATTTTTTTCAGCGTTGGGACTTAGAGAAAAAAATGATGATGACTAAGCAAGAAATTAAAGAAGAAAACAAAACCCGCGAGGGGGATCCTTTAATTAAAGCAAGAATTCGCCGAGTTCAAAGGGAGCTATCTAATAAACGTATGATGGAGGCCGTTCCCAAGGCCGATGTGATTATTACAAACCCTACACACATTGCAGTAGCTTTAAAATATGATGCCAACTTGCCTGCACCGCAAATTATTGCAAAAGGGGCAGACTTGATTGCTGAAAAAATAAAATCCATAGCAAGAGAGCATGGTGTGCCAATTATAGAAAATAAACCCTTAGCAAGAACAATTTATAAAACTATTAAAATCGGACAAGTTATTCCACGAGAACTTTTTGTGGCTGTAGCTGAGGTGCTTTCTTATGTTTATCGTTTGAAGAAAAAGGTTTCTAGATGATGGAACAGTTATTTCAATTTTTAAAGAAGTTTGAGAAATACACCAAGAACATTGATCTTCTGATTGCAGCGGGTCTTTTAGTTATCTTGGCTGTTATGATGATTCCACTTCCTCCGGTGGTTTTAGATATTACACTCACACTATCTTTAGCTATTAGTTTACTTATACTGCTAGTGTCAATTTACGTAACAAAAGCCTTAGAGTTTAGTGTTTTTCCTTCGCTGTTATTAATCACCACTCTTTATCGACTTGCTTTGAACGTGGCATCAACAAGGGTTATTTTATCCCATGGACATGAGGGGCCAGGAGCTGCTGGAGAAGTGATTGAGGCTTTCGGTAACTTCGTCGTTGGTAATAATTATGTAATTGGTTTCATAGTTTTTGTTATTTTAGTCGTGATTAACTTCGTGGTTATCACAAAAGGTTCCGGTCGAGTGGCAGAGGTGGCTGCGCGTTTCACTTTAGATGCTATGCCGGGCAAGCAAATGTCTATTGATGCAGATTTAAATGCTGGCCTTATTAATGAGGAAGAGGCAAGACGTCGTCGTCAAGAAATTGAAGCGGAAGCAGATTTTTATGGAGCCATGGATGGTGCGAGTAAATTCGTTCGTGGTGATGCTATTGCGGGTATTCTTATCACTGTAATTAACGTTATTGGTGGTTTATTAATTGGTGTTTTACAGCAAAATCTTGATATTGCTACGGCTGCTAAAAACTACACAATGTTAACAATTGGTGATGGTTTATTAAGTCAAATTCCTGCGCTTATCATTTCTACAGCAGCTGGTATTGTGGTGACAAGAAGCTCTCGAACTGGAAAGAATATGGGCTCCGAAATGTCAGGGCAGCTCTTCTTAAACTCAAGGGCTGTGGGTGTGGCTGGATCTATCATAGGGTTACTGGCTCTAGTTCCAGGTTTGCCAAAACTTCCATTTCTTTTTATGGGTGGAACGTTGGGGCTTTTGTCATGGGTTATTGGTCGTTATCGACAAGAAGAAGTAGACACGCAAAAGCGCAAAGATGAAGAAGCTGCTTTAAGTCCACAAAAAGAAAAAATAGAAAATCTATTGCCGCTAGATCTTATTGAGTTAGAGGTTGGCTATGGTCTTATTAATATCGTTGAATCTGATCAGAGCGGTGATTTATTAGAGAGAATTTTAAGTATTCGTAAACAATTTGCTGTTGATCTAGGTATTATTGTTCCGAGTATTCATATCAGGGATAATTTACAACTCGAACCAGGTGAGTATCGTCTTCTTATTAAAGGAAATAAAGTAGGAGGCGGACAATTGCGAACAGATGCTTTACTTGCAATGGATCCAGGCAATGTTTTAAATCCGGTTGAAGGTGCACCTACACGAGAGCCGGCATTTGGTTTAGATGCATTGTGGATCAGCCCGAGTGTCAAAGAGCAAGCTGAGCTGGCGGGTTATACGGTCGTTGATCTGCCTACGGTCATGGCAACTCATTTAACAGAAATTATTAGAACACATGCTCATGAGTTGCTTGGGCGTCAAGAGTCATCAATTCTTGTGGAGAACTTTAAGAAAACACATCCAAAAGTTATTGAAGAGCTTATGCCTGAAATTTTACCTTTGGGGGCCATTGTTAGAATACTGCAAAACTTATTGCGCGAACAAATTTCTATTCGAGATCTCTTAACTATTTTTGAAACATTGGCTGATGAAGCTACAAAAACTAAAGACATTGAAATGCTAACTGAATCGGTTAGGAAATCTCTTGCTCGTGCTATTACGGCAAAATT
>CAYMKD010000088.1:0-8786 GCA_964390435.1 uncultured Pseudobdellovibrionaceae bacterium
TTTCTACAAGTTCAGAGATCCAACTCTGAAACTCTTGCGGAATCTCGGCCCCATCTAAAATTTCAGAAATAAAATCTTTTAGCTCTGTTGCGGATTTAAGCGGAAAACCATGACCACCCGATGAGGATTCGGCCGTTTTTAAAGTGCCAATTCCTTTAATCGTTTTAGCGTGAATGGCTACAGGTTTTGTTGGATCTTTCGTTGCAAGCTCACAAGCTTTCATCACAGCCTCTAAGCAAGACTTTAAATCATGTCCATCAGAAAGCTCAATCACATGCCAACCAAGAGTTGTCAGTGTTGCAAACGTGGGTGCCATTGAAAAACTCTCTTTATCAATGCGACCAGAGAGTTTTGTATTATTATCACTGATAACTAAAACAAAAGGATTTAAAAGTCCTCGATAAGCAAGGCCAGGAATAGCAGCGAGCGCTTCACGTGCCTCGCCCTCCATACAAGCGCCATCTGAAATAGCTGTTACAGTGAGGCGATCTTGATTAGATAATTTATCTGCCATCGCTAAACCTTGTGATTGTGGCAGAGCTGAACCAAGCGGACCGTTACTGAGTAAAACAGCTTCCGGTAATAAGTGAGCTTCTCCATGACCTGTTAAAGCGCTTTCAATGGAGCGAAACTTTTTAAGTGAATTTAAATTTAAACCAGCCATTTCATAATTAGCTTTAAGCGCATAGAGTCCATTTTCGCAATGGCCAGCATCGTTTACAAAATTAAAAAGCTCATCCCATGATTTGTGTTTTTGGTCTGCTTGATCAAACATGTAAGCATGCACTGCCGACATTAATTCTGCAAAAGCTGCAGGGCCACCAAAGTGGCTGGCCGCACCACCAATCACAGCACCCATATCCATAAGGGCTATAAGAGCGCGATTTATTTTAGGATCTGCAAGTTGAAATGTCCTGCCACTTTCAGATTCAAGAGTTACTGACCAGCGAGGGGGGCGTCCTGTTTGCGGAGCTAGCTTTTTAAGAGTGTGTTCCATATGAATTCCTTTGTAGCTTTATCTCGATTTTTAGACTTTGCGTCAAGAATTTATAATAGTCAGATATGCGCAGAGCTCTTATGATGCAGGCCATGGATTATAAAAAAATCCCCAAAGTAGAGTTACACCGCCATCTTGAAGGAGCTTTACGCTTAAGCACAGTGGTAGAGCTTGCTAGTAAAAATGGACTTGATGTGCCTAAAGATCTTAAATCACAAAAAGAAATGTTTTTAGTTACAAGTCCAATGAAAGATCTTGCCACTGTACTAAATAAATTTGGCTTGTCACAAAGTATTCTCTCAAGTCCTGAAGTGTTAACGCGAATTACCTATGAAGCTATTGAAGATGCTTACAATGAGGGCATTAAGCTTTTAGAGCTTCGCTATGCACCGACCTTTATTCAAAATCATCATGAGCATTTAAGTTTCACCGATATTCATGAGGCTATTTTAAAAGGTTTAAAACAAGCCTCTCACCTCCCCATTGGGGTCGGTCTTATTTTAATTATTCAGAGAACTCTGCCGCTGAAAAGAGCTGAAGAGGTTGTGGATTTTTCGATTGAGCACCGAGACTCTGTTCTTGCACTAGATATTGCCGATGATGAAATGAACTTTGATTTACCTAGCTATTCAACGCTTTTAACACGTGCTCGCAAAGAAGGATTACGTCTCACAATTCATGCCGGCGAAATTTCAGGACATGATAGTTTTAAAAATGTGTTTTCTGCTATTGAGATTTTAGGCGCTGAACGCATCGGCCACGGTCTTCAGATTATCCACGATCCCACCACTCTAAATTATGTTACAAAAAAGAAAATTCCACTAGAACTTTGCCCAACAAGCAATTGGCTCACAAACTCTGTGCCGAGCTTAAAAGAGCATCCTTTTGTTCTTCTTCGCAACAAAGGAGTCAGAGTCACAATTAACTCTGATGATCCTGGAATTTTTGATATTGATTTAAGTAACGAGTACCGAGTTTTACACGAGTTGCATGGCTTACAAATCGAAGATTTTAAATTAATTAATGACGACGCTGCAAAAGTGAGTTTTTTACCAGACACCGTAAAAAAACAATTCTGGCAATTTTAACGCGCAGTTTATGGAAAAGGTGCCTGGCACCTTTGGAGGAGAGATGTTAGATTTTTTTCCAAGTATTGAGCCTTTTCACAGTGGACGACTCAAAGTTTCAGAAATTCATGAGATTTATTACGAGCAAGTTGGTAACCCTAAAGGACAACCGATTGTTTTTTTGCACGGCGGTCCTGGTGGTGGTTTACATAAAGAGTATCGTCAGTTTTTTGATCCTAATCACTATCATGTTATTTTATTTGATCAAAGGGGCTCAGGGCAAAGCACCCCACATGCAGAGCTTAAAGAGAACACTACTTGGGATTTAGTCGCTGACATTGAGAAGTTGCGAGAGTCTCTTAAAATTAAAGACTGGATTGTTTTTGGTGGCAGTTGGGGCTCTACTCTTGCGCTTAGTTATGCCATTACTCATCCAGAAAAAGTAACAGGTCTTATTTTAAGAGGAATTTTTCTCTGTCGTCCTTCGGAAATTAAATGGTTTTATCAAGAAGGGGCTCATCAGCTCTTCCCAGATGAGTGGGAAACATATCTTAATCTCATCCCTGAAGATGAACGCCATGATATGGTGGCTGCATATTACAAAAGACTCACTTCTAATAATGAAGCTGAACGCTTAAAAGCCGCAGTTGTTTGGAGTCAGTGGGAAGCCGCTTGCTCTAGATTAATCCAAAAAAAATCAGCCATTGATGAATATGCAGAACCTCACTTGGCTTTAGCTTTTGCACGCATTGAATGTCATTACTTTATTAACAATGCTTTTTTTAAAACAGACAATTTTCTTTTAGAAAATGCTCACAAAATAAGTCACATCCCCACACGCATTATTCAAGGTCGCTATGATGTGGTTTGTCCTATGAGAAGTGCATGGGATTTACACCGAGCTCTGCCAAAAGCAGATCTTCGTATTATTGCTGACTGCGGTCACTCCGCCACCGAACCCGGCATTCGCTCGGCTTTGATCCAGGCCACCCAGGACTTTCGTTAGGTAACAGGCCCTGTTACCTAACGAAAAACGATAAGAATTCCGATAAGAAAACGTGGGCTTACGTTTGAAAATCACACTTCTTATTTTATTTTCTGGCTTAAGCCTCGCCACATCAATATGGCTGTGGTCAGGTATTCTTAAAGAATCTGGCTTGATTAGCTTCTCTTCAACTTTCCCACGTACAGGCGATAGATCAAAAACTGAAGCCAGTGCTTGTGAAAATTGCAGTACTTCTACAATAACAAATTCGAATCTTGCTTATGAACAAAGCGAACTGATTAAATATCAAACTGAAGCTAATTATGGTCAAAATTTAGCTCTGGCTGCTGGCCGCGTTTTAAGTTTAGCTTGGGGTACATGTATGAATAAAGCAATTATTGCAATGAGTGACTCGCAAGCCAAAGCTTATAAAGAAAATGCTTACTCATTAAGTCAGTGGAAAAGCTTAAATCAAGCTAATGCTTGCACATTAGATAAGAAAAAAGTTTCTACACCTAAATACTATTTTGGTTCTGTATATGAAGTGAAAAATAACGAAATTGATCTTTTAGGAAAAAATAAAAAAGCCAGAATAGACTGCGCTGACTTTGTCGCCATCTCACTAACTATTGCTGGGGCACGAACAGAAAAAGACAAAGACACTGCCGGCGCAAGCACAGAGTTTTATAAAAAATATGCAACAAATGAAAGTGCCGGTTGTTTCTCAGATGTAAAATTTAGCCAGCTTCGCTCAAAATATGGTGCCACTCTGTTACCTGGAGACATCATAGCCACTCAAAAAGGCACTTGGCGACATACTGTAATGATTGATTATGTATATGACTTGAAGGATCCTTTTGGAATTACCTCTAACATAACTTCAGCTAAAGATTGCACAATATCAAATATAGATTCAGATCAATTTAATTTTAGTATTATTCACGCTGGCTCAGAACCTGAGCGAGTTGCCCCATCTCGACTCACAGCTGCTTATTACTGCAAAATATCTGGTAACTTTTGTAGAAGACTCAAGGACTTGGCCGTTAATGCATGTAAAGCTCAATTTACAACGGACCCTTACGAAGAGCTTTCTGCTAAAGATAGTGTCACCTCTTTAATTCGCCATGATCCCACAAGAGATGGTTGTACTGCAAAAAACCCAGTTGTTTTAAAAAATGCTGATAAATGCTTAGATAATAACGGAGGCTGTCCATGGCAATACAAACCAAATTAAAAAAAATGATAATTTTAAATTTTCTTACTATTGCCTGTGCCCATGCTGAGGAGCCAATAGTCACGAATAACTGTGAAGTAAATCAAATGGCCCTAGAATTTCTAGAAGTGGAGCTCCGTGGAGGCTATATTCCAAGCTATACAAGCAAGTGCATAAGCGAAGAATTTAAAAATAGTCTCAAATCAAAATATCTCCCCGATTTTTCTAGCGAAGACCCTTTTCGTGAAGCTATTTATGAGGTAAGCGAAGGCGTTCAACCAAAAATCATATCAATTGAAAATAAAGATGACGAGGTTAAGGTTGTTTTTAGAATTAAAGCTATATCTCCAGAGGGCATGGAGAAGATAGTAAACGACACGTTCACATTCACTCTATCTTATCCCAATGAAGTAAAACATTATGGTTGTGGCTTTATTTCTGATAAACCTACAAATGTTTACTTAAGAAGGTCATGCACGGATTGGCCACAAATTGATAAAATCTATAAAGAGAATAACGTTTCCCTAAGAGCCCCAGCTTCTAAAAATAAAAAAGTAAAGCTGCTAAAAAAGCCAATTCAAAAAAAGAAAAAAAAGTAATGTAGGTGCCAAGCCCTGTCCCTTATTGCATAGCTGCGCTTATATGCAGCTATGCACAGGCACCTATATTTTTCCATGCTTAATCCAAGTTACTTTGTCAGCTAAAGACTCTACATCGCGAGAGTCATGAGTAATTAATACGGCCGGTATTTTATGACTTGCTAAAACATTTTTGAGCAACTTACGAGCATCGCCTCTTAAATCTTCATCCAAAGCTGAAAAGGGCTCATCTAATAACAGAATTCTCGGCCGCCCTATTATTGCGCGCGCAATGGCCACACGTTGTTTTTCACCACCGGAGAGTTTTTGACAAATACGATCTTGAAAAGAAGACATCTGCAACTCAGATATAAGTTCGCTAAGTATCGTGCAGCTCTCGCTCTCTTTTAGCCCTCTTGCTTTAGCTGCAAAGAGGATGTTTTCTTTTGCGCTTAAGTGTGGGAATAGCTCATAAGATTGAAACACAACTCCCAAACGTCTTTCAGGTGCACTTAGCAGAGACAAGTCCTCGCCTGCAAATTGCCAATGCCAATTTTTACAAACCTCTAAACCAATCAGAACTCTAAAAAGTGAAGTTTTACCGGCTCCAGAAGATCCACATAAAACAGTAATTCCTTGATCTAAAATCTCCCATCTTGGCACTGAGAGTTTAAAATCGCCATAATCCTTATATAAGTTTTCGACTACGGACATGCGAGATCCCCCAAAAAAATGCGTAAGAAATAAAACCAATTATAATCATTAGCCAACAAAGCGTTGTTGCCGCTGCCAAACGATAGCTATTAGTTAATCCTTCAATAATTAAACCCAAATGAGGTTTTTCATATAGTAAAATTCGGCTCATTGCAAAGTCACCAATGGCCCATAAGCTTGCAAAACCAGCCAAGCGACAAGCTACTTGCCAGCCCTGTGGCCCGGTGATTTCTTGCCAAATTTGCAACGGTTTAGCACCAAGGGTTTGAGCAGTTTGAACTTGTCCTTGCAAACCATCAACTTCTTGTCTCCAAGCAAGTCGATAAAGAATAGGCAAGCTAATAAGGCTTAAAGACAAGATAAGCTTTGCATAACCAAAAAGTCCGTGAGAGTCACCGATAAGCCAAAAAGCAAGAGCCGTTAGAGCAGAACCAGGCGCAACATAGGAAATTAAAAACTTTCTTAAAATAAAACTTGGAGAACAAAATAAAATCACTTGTAAAAAAAATAAGACGAGAAGACCGACTGAAATTCCCATAATTAAAGAACGGAGTGCCATAAAGAACAATTCTTGATTAAATAATTGAGCAACTGCTAACTCTGAAAATCCTTTTAAAAACCCTTCTGTCAAAGCATATAGTAAAATTGCACTTATTATAAGAGGGGGAAGAATTCCCCAACTTCGTTTGGCATATGGAAACCCATGCCGACTACTTGCTTTTTTAAAAGAAATTTTAGTTGGTAAAGTAGCAAATAAAAATAAAATTCCAATTTGTAAAAAGGCAATACCTAAAGCTTGTCCCCAATTTTGTTCAAGACGAATCTTCTCAAATATTAAAACTTCAAGAGTTGTCCCCTTATCACCCGCCAAAACCATGGGAATTGAAAAGCTTGTAAAACATAAAATAAAAACATAAGTCCATAAACTTAATAAATCGCTTAAAATGATTTTCCATGAGTAAAACCAGAACTGAGCACTCTTTGCTCCCTCAACCCATGCAAGCTCTGAAATTTGTCCTAATTTATTTGGCAAAATGCGAGCTAAACTAATTGCAACTGGCCCAATATTTAAAAATACATGGGCTATAACAAGCCCCGTAACTCCAAACGGAAAAGGGTTGATAACTTTTAAAATGGCTAAAATTAAAAATAAACTTGGCAGTACATTCGGAAGCAAAATGACAACTTCGATCATCCATTTTGAGAAATATTTATTTTGCAAACTCAAGAGCCCTAAAGCTCCCCAAAAACCAAAAACTAAAGCAAGCGTGCTGCTCAAAAAAGCTTGAGTTATAGTATTTTTTAAAACCCAAAAAACTTCTGAACTTCTCGTTAATTCAATGTGTGGGCTTTCTATAAACAATATTAGAATTGGGGAAACTAAAAACAAAATAAGGCTAAAAACAAGAATATTCTTTGCAGACAAAAATTAGTCTTCCCTTCGTATAGCCGACCACATTTGAATTAAATTAACCCTACGATTAAAAAGCTCCATAGATATAGGCGGCAAAATTTTAACATCTGGTAACTGAGCAAACTCAGTACCCTCTTTTATTCCTTTAATAGCAGGTAACATCATATTTTTATACATAATTAAATTTTGAGCTGGTGCCGTTAGTAAGTACTTGGCAAAGTCTGTCGCAATTTCACATTGCGCACAACTTTCAGGAATTCCAAGATACTCGACTTGTATAGGGTGACCTTCAGTAAAAATCAATGCTTCAAATAAATCTTTTTTCTCATAAATTTGCAAATATAGCGGCGATGTTAAATAAGAAAAAACTGCCTTGGCTCGTCCTCTAGTAAAGAGTCCATAAGCCGCGGACCACGAAGACGGAAGCGCATGTATATTCTTATCCAATTTTCTTAAAAAAGTGAGAGCGCCATCTTCTCCTTTAACTTGAAGCAACCACATTAAAAATTGTAAGCCAGTATTGCTTGTTCTTGCATCAATTAGAGAGATTC
Organism: uncultured Pseudobdellovibrionaceae bacterium; assembly: GCA_964390435.1. Classification (GTDB taxonomy): domain Bacteria; phylum Bdellovibrionota; class Bdellovibrionia; order Bdellovibrionales; family Bdellovibrionaceae; genus CAYMKD01. The sequence continues at coordinate 7,520 of CAYMKD010000088.1, forward strand.
CACCCAACCAATGTGGATTTAATAAGTCATCGAATTTTGTTACATTTGTTTTATCGTCTTTATGTTTTACAAAAGCCAAGGGACCATAATCAAAAGGCAGAACCTCGGGTTCTTGATAATTTTTTAGTTCATTTACAAATTCAAAATTATTTTGCAAAGGATGCCAACGCATTTTTCCTTTATTTTTTAAAATTTCATACTGATCAAAACCTATAACAATATCGACTCGTTGTTTTAAAATATTTTTTTGATCCAACATATGAGTTGTTTCTGCGGGCAATAAAAATTCTACTTGGCAATTACAAAGTACCTCGAACTGGGCCTTTAACTGCGGTCCAGGCCCCCAGCTTTTTATGAAAGAATCATAACTAAGCACGCGCAAAACAGGTCTTGAATCTTTTGACTGAGAAATAAAAAGAACTATTGAGATAAGAACAACAAGTGCCACAATAGCTGCAAGAAATCGCAACTTAGGCACAAACTACCACCATAAACCACGGCGGCGTTTATAAAAATAATAGTCAAAGCCAAGACAACGACCGGCCCCCAACCATGCAAAAACCACATGGATTGCCAAAAAAGTTTTATACATTATTTCTTGCTCAGGCCCAGACAAAAAAAGCAAATTCATACATAAAAATACGGCCCATAAAGCAACTGGTCTTACTAAAAATCCTACTACATAAGAAAAGGCTATTAAAACTTGGCTGGCAATAAGAAAGTAAGAAAATAATTGCCAGTTCGGTATCACATAACTCTCTATTGCAACTCGATACCAGATAGGAGCGTGGCTTGTTGGCAGCCATTCAGCTATTGTTGAAGCAAGACGGGGACGAATAAGAAAGTCCCCCTCGTACTTCTCCATTGCTTGTTGCAAATAAAAATAACCCATAAAGATTCTTAAAAAAGTTATGGGCAATAGATGACCGACGTATTTAATACTTTCCAAAAATGCAACAAACATATGCTTATTAAAACGCTGACTTATAGAGCAAGTCAATTAAGGCTTTTTAACGACTCCGTGCTTTGGACAAAGGGCTTCTAAAAAACACACCGCACAGCTCGGAGACCTTGCTTTACAGACCTGTCGTCCATGGGTAATTAGTAAATGTGAAAAAAGAATCCAGTCTTCCTTGGGAATAATTTTTACTAGCTGCTGTTCCAAGCGCACGGCGTCTTCTCCCTTTGCCAAACCAAGTCGATTGCTAAGTCGAGTCACATGAGTATCCACTACGACACCGCTTGCAATATTATATGCGTTGCCAAG
>CAYMKD010000089.1:0-5279 GCA_964390435.1 uncultured Pseudobdellovibrionaceae bacterium
CCAAGTCTTTGAATATTCTCTAAAGATTGGCGTCTTCTCGTCTCGTTATAAAGCTCTCCCTCGCGAATTTTAAGCTCACGTCTGAGTACTTTATCTCGAGTTTTACTATTACCAATGACATTAATTTCGCCAAAGTAAACTTTATGTCCTTTATCAAACTCAAAAGTAATATCTACTTTACGATCTTTTTCGTTTTTTCTTATTCTTGGGATCACGTTGGCAAAAGCGTAACCTAAATCACCATACTTCGCCTGCAGCTGACTAATATCTTTTTGCATTTGTTCGTATACAAAAATATCCGACTCATCAATTCCAATGGCTTCAAAAAGCTCTTCACGTGGAAATAAAATATCACCAGCAAAATCAATATCACCTACATAAAATTGATCACCCTCTTCAATTCTAATAGTTATATAAATACTTTTTTTATCAGGAGTAACATAAACTTGAGGTCGATCAATTTTGACCTGCACATAACCTTCGTTAAAGTATAAATACTGTAAGATCTGAACATCACGATCAAATGTATCTTGCTTGTATGCCCCTGAGCCACTTATGAAACTAAAAAAGCCACCTTCTTGAGTTCCTAGTCGCCCTTTGAGTTTACCAGAAGGAATTTTACGATTACCTAAAAAAGTAATTTGTTTTACTTTTACTTTATCATTTTCTTTAATTTTGAATACGACACGAACAGCCTCGCTTGGCTTAACATCTTGTATTTCATAATCAATACGAGCTAAAAAATATCCTTTATCTTCATAAAGTTTTTGTAGCTTTTCAGCGGCATCTCTTATTTTTGGTTCACTGAGAATTTCATAAGCTTTAAGCCCCGAAGCTTCACTCAACTCCTCTTCTTTTATCTCTGCTTGTCCTTCGTATTTGATCTCCACAATAGATGGCTTTTCTACAACTCGGTAAATAAGAATAGCTCCACCACCAGCATCTTGCTTTCTTACTTCGACGTTATAAAAATGCCCCATTTTAAAAATAGCATCCAAATCACTTCGAATGGTCTCTGCATTTATTGTGCTTCCCACTTTCGAATTTAATCTTGCCATAATGGCATCTTTTTCAATTTTTCGATTGCCCTCTATAACTATTTTGCCAATGGTTGAGGAAGAACTTCGGACTTCTTTAACTTGAGCTTTTTTCTTTGCTTGGGCCGCAGGAGAACGCAAATCTACAATAGACTCATCTGACTCTGCGGACGAAATAGAGTGCTCTTGGGCCAAGCTTAAGGAAACTAACAAAAGCTGTGCGTTAAAAAACACTGCAATGAAACAAATTTTCCAAAGGCGCAAAGTTAGATTTCCTTAGTCATTTTATGCACTTAAAAAAACAAGACCAAAGCCTAACATCCCTTATTTAAGGAAGTCAAATAAGTCCCAAAGAAGCAACGAGTTAGAGGAACCAGCCCCCTTTAGTTACTACAAAGTAAATAAAAAACCATAGATAAACCCTTTTTCTTGTTATACAGGGCTTCTTTATGTTTGGAGGGAACTTATGTCCATTTTTCTTACGATCCTTGTAGCTCTGAGTTGCTTGCCGCTTAAAACTCTCGCCTACTACTCGCCAACAAGCCAAGAGTACGAAATGGAGCTCAATGCCGTTTATGATAGCAAGATTCCAGCAGAAAACTTTCGTAAGTTAACTCAAGAAGAGAGGGAGACCCACCAATACAATGTAGAACTTAATTTAAAATTTCTAATTGGTGCAGCGACAAGCAAGCTTATAGGTGGCCCAGGTAAAGTGGATGAAATTTTAGTTGATTGGGATCATCCCTTTACAAAGTCAGGACGCATTCATTTTAATTACACTTATAAAGGACTATATTCAGTTGTAAAAAACTTCCAAGAAAAACTCTACCTTCCACTCCCCTACCATGCCGAGGATTTGAACACACCGGAGTGGCGCAAATGCAGCGATGATCCAAAGGTTTTAATAGGATTTTTATGGTATCATTGGGACATCGATCTTCCTGGTTGCGATCATCAAGAAAATATTCAATATCAAATGGTTGAGTTAAAACTCTCTAACCCCACACCCCAGACAACCAATACTTTTCCTGAGTACAAACGAATGATACGCCAGACAAAGCAAGGCAAAGAACTTAATATGACCTTTGCTTTTGGTTATTTTGGCCCTTCCCCTGAAAATGCAAATCCTGATACAGATACGGACCCTCTGGCCTTTCAATATAGATATTTTGTAGATTATCTTGATAAATCTCTTTCAGGTTTTCAAAAAACTCCTATTTATAGAGGCGCATATAATTTTGACCCTGCTGATAAACATCTTCTTGGTTACCAATGGAAAGGTCAAAAGAACGACATTAATGTTCATATTAAAGTGGTTGTTGAAGCCGGCATTCCTCAGCTTTATCTTTTTGCCAAAAGTTATGCCGAAGATCATGATAGCTTTTTTGGTTGGTTTGGACACTCATTATTAGGCACGGGTTTTGATAATGCCCGCCTACAAAATATTATTAAAACTCATAAAGATACTTATAGCGTGAGCCCTGATTACCAATTAATTTACTGGGATAGTTGCAATAGTTATACATATTACGCAGATCAAGTGTTTGAGTCAAAGAGAGCTGTAAATAGTGCCGACTTAAATGGAACTCAAGGGGCTGATGTATTATCTAATGTGCTTCCTAGCTATATTCCAAGGGCTTTTGATCATGCTAAAATTATGTTTGAATCTCTTTGGGAGGCTCAAGCTAGTTACCAACAAATTATGGATAGATTTAAATTGCCTCATCCTGCACTTAAAGATTCAGCTCTTGTACTACAAGGGGATGAAGATAATTTATAAATATCCTTCGAGGACTACCAGGTAGGACAGCTTAAACAAGCAATCCATTTTGTATTTTAAGCAGTCGACTAAAACGACTGGCAAACTGCATGTCATGAGTGACAACCACTAAGGCAATACCGAGTTCCTTTTGTAGAGAAAATAGCAGATCTTGCACCAAACGGCTATTCTCCGAATCTAAATTACCTGTTGGCTCGTCTGCCAAGACCAACTCAGGCTTTGTAATTAAAGCTCTGGCAATTGCTGTACGCTGAAGCTCTCCACCACTGAGCTCAGATGGAAAGTGTTCTAGCCTCCCTCCAACTCCTAAATAATCTAATAACTCTTTTGCTTTTTTCTGCGCAGAGGACTTGGCTTCGCCTGATACAAGGAGAGGCATCATTGCATTTTCTAAAACATTAAACTCAGGCAAAAGATGATGAAATTGAAAAATAAAACCTAATTTTTGGTTTCTAAAGTGAGCCAACTGCTCATCATTATAACTTAAGATATCTTCATTTTTAAAAAAGATCTCACCACTCTGCGGGCGATCTAAAGTTCCTAGAATATGCAAAAGGGTGCTTTTTCCTGAACCTGAGGCCCCAACAATACTTAATGCTTCTCCGGCCTTAATTTCGATTTCTATGCCTTTGAGAATCTTAAGTTCTCCACTCCCTTGCGGATACGACTTATGTATATTTCTAGCTTTTAACAACTTTAAACTCCCTATTCATATTTTAATCCTTGCGCTGCTTCAAGTTTTGCTCCACGACGGGCAGGTATAAAACTAGCAATCATACACACAGCCAGGGTTACTAAACTTACAGCAAGCAAGTCTGTAAAACGGTACTGCACATAAATCATATCTAATTTATACACACTTCCTGGGATCAAACCAAACTCAGACTGAGCCCATAAAAAAAGACGACTCAAAATAAAACCAAGAGTAAGCCCAAAAGCTAATCCTAATGAACCAATGCAAAGCCCTTGCAAACTAAAAACCCATAAGATCTTACGCTTACTTAAGCCAATGGCTTTTAACATGCTAATTTCAGGATACTTTTGAATGACGTTCACAAACAAACTGCTACTTACATTCATTGATGCAGCTAATATCATAATTAGAAAAACACAAAAAATAACAGCCTTTTCTATTTTCACTGCTTGAAAAAGGTTTCCATTAATATCTCGCCAATCTCTAACCCAGTAAGGAAAACCTAAACTTTGACTCAATCGCATGCTAACATCTCTTGCCTTATCACTATCATTTAATTTTAAAATTAATCCATGGTAACGATTTCCAACTTGAGCCAGATCTTGCGCTGCTTTTAAATCAATAAGAATATAACGCTCGTTATACTCATATTTACCAAGATCTAAAACACCTTTTAGTCTCAGAGTTATGAGTTTTCTCGTAAACTCTGAAGGGTTAAATCCATCTGCAACGGGAACGACTACTTTAAACTCATCACCAATTTTTAAATTAAACCTTTTGGCTAATTCACGACCTAATAAGGCTGATACAGATTTTGTTGAATCTTCTGAATCTAAATCAACCTCTCCTTGTTCTACTCGGTTCTCTAGACCGAGTGTGCTTTTAAGTGCTTTGCTATCTACCCCTTGAATCATAACACCACTTAAAGCACCTTTATGAGAAGCGATTGCCTCGAGAAATAAAAAGGCCATACTTGATTGAAGCTCCGGAACTTCATCTTTAATTTTCTTGCCAAATACTTCTGGATCTTCAATTTGATTGCCACGCCTAAGCACCATGAGATCCCCAGTGACATCAATAACCGCATTTTTTAATGTTGTTTCAAACCCACTCATCACACTCATTGCAACAAAGAGTGAGGCAACACCAATGACCAAACCTAAAAAGGCAATGAGAACCGTCATCTGCACACGAGCTCCCTGCCATAGTAATCGCCATGATAACCATAAGGTGTATTTGTTCATTAGGAGGAGCTCGTATTTTGAATCTGATTTTTTAAATAAAACATAATAAAATCATCTAAATTGCCATCAAGAACACTTGCAGACTGACTAGTTTCAAATGAAGTTCTATGGTCTTTTACTAGCTGATACGGATGCAAGACATAGGAGCGAATTTGACTTCCCCACTCATTAGCTTTTTTACTTGAATTCATCTCATCTTTCTTTTTATTGCGCTCCTCAAGCTCTCGCTCATAAAGTGCAGCTTTGAGCATTTTTAATGCCTTATCTCGGTTAGAATGCTGACTTCTTTCGCGCTGGCATTGCACAACAATGCCTGTTGGTATATGGGTCATACGAACAGCCGAATCTGTTTTATTGACGTGCTGTCCACCTGCTCCGCTTGAGCGGTAAGTATCAACTTTAACATCATCCATTTTAACTTCAATTTCAATATCATCATCTACTTCAGCCCATACAAATACAGAAGCAAAGCTAGTGTGCCGTCTCGCATTTGAATCAAAAGGACTAATTCTAACTAAACGATG
>CAYMKD010000089.1:5289-8749 GCA_964390435.1 uncultured Pseudobdellovibrionaceae bacterium
AGTTTCAGCTTTAAGATAACCGTAGGCATAAGGCCCTTCAATAAGAAGAGTGACTGATTTAATTCCAGCACCATCACCTTCTGTCATCTCTAACACTTCAGCACGGTAACCTTGTTTTTCAGCATAGCGAACATACATTCGCATAAGCATAGAAGCCCAATCACAAGCTTCCGTTCCACCTGCTCCAGAATTAATAGAAAGGTAGGTGCTATTACTATCGAGCTCACCACCAAGAACTCTTTTTAACTCTAAATCTTGAGCTAGTTTTTCTAGGGCTTCCACCTCAGGTTTTACTTCTAAAAAACTGGCTTCATCTTCGGCCTCAAGACTCATTTCCAACAATACCTGAACATCCTCAAGACGTTGATGCAGAGATTTCCACTCATCTACAGCTCTTTCCAGTAAAGCCTTTTCTTTATTAAGTTTTTGCATCTCTTCAGGTTTTTTCCAAAGCTCAGGGTTCTCTATTTGAATGGCTATTTCTTCTAAGCGCTTTTGTTTTTTATCGAGGTCAAAGATACCCCCGAAGCTCTCGAGTAAGCTGACCTAGCGCATCAATTCTAGATTGATAATCTGAACCCTCTACTGTAAGCGACATGGGAAGTCCTTTGTAAGTTTAGAAAAAATTACCATGCATCTATAAAATAATCAAACCTTCTGCAGGTCTCTATCTAAGACTTATTTTGTTTGATACTGCTCTAAAAAACCCTAAGAAAGGATCTTTTTATGAAAAAAATGATTATGATTTTAGCTCTCCTTACAGGCGCTTCTGCCGCTTTAGCGGACTCAGCACCAACATGGTCTTGTTCATCAGAGGAAAACGTTACTGTATCAATGAGCATGCCTTATGTAGGCGAATCTATGCAAGACATCTACATGCAAACTTTGGTTACTATTAATTTAGCTCAATACAGAACTTTGTATTTTCTTGATCCAATTGAGCGCAATGCAAATGAACTTTTTGACCAGTATCCAAACCTAAATGAAGCGGATATTGTTTTTGAAGGCGCTAACAATAAAGCTGGTTACTTTAAACTTGTTCTTACACAAATTGAAGATAAATCCACTACTACTTATATATACATGACTGCTCAAGGCATGCTTTCTATGACCAGCGCACTTGGACATGTTCAGTCTTATAAACTTAATTGTGAGTTAATGTAATTAAATGCTCTTGATAGCTAGCAAATAGCTGATCTTGTACCTTAAACATCTTTTTAGCTTGGGCTTTGCTCTTTTCATGATCAAAGCCCAAAAGATGTAACACCCCATGAACTAACATATAGAAAAACTCAAGCTCAGAATTTAACTGATGCTCCTTGCTTTGTCTTAAGATCACAGGCCAACAAAAAATAAGTTCACCTAATGAAAGTGGGTCAGAGCTATCAAAACTAAGCACATCCGTTGCATAATCACGCTTACGATACCGACGATTTAGCGCACGCATACTTTGCGAAGAGATAAAAACTAAGGTTAACTCTAATTTAGATGATGTTTTAAGAAGTTTTTTTTTCTTTAACTCTTGATGAATAAATAAAACCATATCTTTAATAGACTTGGTTTTAAGAGGAATCTTAACAGATCTAATAATCAAGGGCTTCATGCCGTGGCGGGGCCCCTAGGATTAATTCTGAAGCTTCGAGACGGAGCATCCCCAGTCCCACCGCCTGCACTTTTTGGATAATCGATTCGCTGATGGTAAATACCAAGTAAAATTCTAATAAAAGCAGCTTCAACTTTGGTTAAATCTTTTAAAGTCAGGTTACATTCATCGAGCTGACCATCCATGAATTTTCTTTGAATAATATTTTTAACAATGTTCTGCAGCCTCATAGGGGTTGGCTCATCTAGAGACCTTGCCGCAGCTTCAATACTATCTGCTAACATACAAAGTGCCGCCTCACGAAACTGAGGTTTAGGTCCTGGATAACGAAAATCCTCTTCTGAAATATCATTATCTTTTTCTTCGTCTTGTTGATCTAAGGCTTTATTATAAAAATAAGAAATTACTGTTGTACCGTGATGTTGCAAAATACCATCTAATATGGGCTTCCCAAGCTTATACTTAACGCCTAACTCAACACCATCCTTCACATGAGCAATTAAAATTGTTTTACTCATGTACGGAGATATATGATCATGAGCATTGTGCCCAGGCTTTTGGTTTTCAATAAAATACGCCGAATGAGCCATTTTACCAATATCATGATAATAACACATCACTTTACCTAACAAAGAGTTTGCACCAATTTCTTCAGAAGCTGCTTCTACCATGCTTCCCACCATCATGGAGTGATGATAAGTCCCCGGAGCTTGTACAATCATGTCTCTTAAAAGAGGATGATTTAAATTACTTAATTCAAGGAGTTTTACGTCGGTCGTGTAGTTAAAAACACTTTCAAGCAGTGGCACAAGCATCATGGCCACAAGCGAAGAGAAAATTCCGGCTAAAAAACCAGCCAGCATAAACCATAACAAATCTAGAAACAACCCCTCTTGTTCATAACGATTAATTGCAATAATACACAAGATAATGATCGCGCTAATAAGTCCTGTTCGAACACCTGCAAAATAAATGTCATTTCTCTTTTTACAGTTATAAACTCCCCTAGCACCTGCAATTCCACTTGCAAAGGCAACAACCATAAAAGAAAAATTCATTTCAACCATGACTCCTAATGCAACAGACATAAATACTGTAAAAAGCCAAACCACTTCGCCCGAACTAATTAAAAGACCAACAAGCATAGGCCCTGCCGCCACAGGAGCTGCATATAAAAATAATCCAGTCGGCAGAAACTGATTAAATTTAGACATGAAAGCAGCTTCAGTTATAAATAAAAATATCTTAGTCATAAGCACAACTATCAAAGTGACTACACCCATAACAAAAATATCTTTGCTTTCAACCTTTACTTTATTTAAAGAAAATCTCTTTAAATAGGAAAAGAAAACCAACACCATTATCACAAAAAATATTGCCAAAACTAAAACTGTAAACTCACGCCTTTTGTCAGATTTCAGGAGTTGAATTTCATTAATTAAAGCCATATGCGAGGGCTGTATTAATGTCCCCTCAGTTAAAATGGATTGATTCTTTTTCACAGAAACAATAATTGGCAACACCGATTCGCGCGCTTTTTGCCTACGCTCTTCTGTTTCTTGCTTATTGGGAGTTAAGTTTGGAATTAACAGAGCCCTTGCTAATTTTCCAAATTGCTCTCTGTCTTCAGGATTCATTTTTTCAATACCGCGCAACTTAGATATATTAGTTGGATCGATATTTTGCATATCCATTATTTCATTTCGATCAGCAACAAATTCTCTGCCACTGCGATTTTTTTGTAGAATTCGTATGGCAACTGTTTTTTGATCACCAACTAAAAATCGATCTGGAGATTCAGCTAATTTTTGTTCAAGGGAGTTTTCAAGAGCCCTTATTAAAAGATTCTCAACTCGT
>CAYMKD010000090.1:0-8653 GCA_964390435.1 uncultured Pseudobdellovibrionaceae bacterium
GGCCTTGTTTAATGAGGAGCCTGGCATTTTTGAAATTCAAGCCTATGATTCTGGCCTTATTCTTAGACAGTTAATTTTAGATGGCGCTCGCAGCCGGGATAGCTTGGCGCAAAAGCTCTCTGAACTCAAACAACTTCCTGGGGCAATTGGTCCGTTGACTATCGCTTCTGATCGTGAGGTTCAACGCCCAGTCAGTGCGATGACTATTATGAAAAATACGATCGTTCCACTATCTAATGCGAGTGCAGCTAGTAAAAGCCCTTAGCATTCTTCTCATATTTGAAGTGTTATGAAATTCGGTGTATTCTGTATTCGGAAATAAAGTTTTTATTATATATTTACTTTTAGCTTTGAATCCTTTTAAGAAAAAAAGATCTATCAACATCCACCTGTATGGTCCTTTGCCAAAGTGAATAATTAATTTATGAATATCAAAAAATTTTGTTTTAAATTTTTTGATATTTATTTTGCCTTTGCACTCTAGAGCTTCAATATAAAGGTTAATAGGATATGAAAGTCCAAGACCCACAACCTTTTCTCTAAGCTGTAGTTTGTCTTTTAAAGACATTTTATTTAACATAAGTTGGCCATCGCAAAGAGACTCTTCGCTAAATTTTGAGTAATGGTGATACACCTCATGGAGTGCCGTGGCAATAAACTGGTCTTCGTTGCTTAGTCTTCTTGTGTTTGGCAAAAGCTTTTCAAGTTTCTCTGAACGATTCCACAATTCTTCAAATAAAAAAAGTCTAGCAATAAAACTTCTATTACTTAACTTCCAATGTAAATCAATCACATGATTAATATTGTACTCATCTTTTTTAACAAAGCAGCGCTCGTTAAATATTTCAAGCTGTTGATACTCTATATATCCCAATTCACTTAATATTTTAGCCGCTCTCTTATGATTATTATCAGAAACTAAAATATCATGATCCAGTCTTCGACGCTCCGATGGGTCTTTATAAAGCGAGTAAGCTAAAGCTGTTCCTTTGTATAAAAGCACTTTGATGTTCGCTTGATCAAGTGCTTTTAAAACTAAGAGAAGTTCTTGTTTTTTTTTAAGCTCAACAACTCGTTGATCAATATTCATATGCTATGTTTTAAATCTTTGTATTCAAGCAAACGACCAAACTCTATTGTATCTGCAAAAACCCAACAGTGTGCTTGAAAGTTTTCTTCTTTTTTTACGGACCATACAATTTCACTTTTTATATTAAGAGAGTCAAAAATAGATTTTATGGATATAGACCAAAGAAGGCAGTTGATTCTAAATTTTCTAGAGTAAGAGATGAGATCAAAAACCTCTAGCTTATTTAAAGTAATAAGATGAGTGTTAAAAACACAAATTTGGTTAAATATTGAAATAATTTTTGTGTGCTTTACGGCTCTGTATAAAAAAACTGCGAACATCTGTAACAGAATTATTTCTAGCAATAAAAATAGTTTTTGCATTTTAATGATTTGTTTTTTATTCATCTTAAAGCAGTTTTTCTGCTAAAATTTCATTTTTAAAATCTTCCACAGTTTTCTGAATTATTTTAAAATCTGTTTCTGGAAACTCCATTTTTAACGTGTTGACAATTTCTTGAGTTGTTTTGTTTTTCTTTAATAATTTATATACCTTAGTTCCTACTTTGTTTGTGCTGTAGTACATACCGCCATTCAAATTTAAAATCACTAGCTCTTCATTAACTTCTTCATATACAATTTCGTTATCCATGTTTTGATGATAGAAGGATGCGCCTTGAGGTCAAGCTTTTTATGTCTCTAGAAATTTCATTTGAAGGACAGCTTTATCAACACAATCAACCTGTGTGCCGCCCTGTTGAATGGTTAAAAGACATGTTTTTAAATCATGGGGTCGATTTTTTTAAAGAGCTTGATGGGGAGTTTCTTATAGCTATCCATCATAACAATGATTTTTTTCTTATTAGAGATCCCTTGGGGCAACATCCTGTCTATTTTCGAAAAGACAATGCTGAAACTTACTCATCCACATATTTAAAAATTAAAAAATCATCTGATACAATTAATCCTGATGGAGTAGAGATTTCTTATCGAAAGCATAAACAAAGATATCATGATATTTATCCAACTCATTTTAATGAAATTCTTAGTCTTGGACCCGGATTCTATTTGCACAAAAACAAGAACAATTTATGCATTAATCAATACTGGAACCCTCTCTCGACAAAAATAAAAAACATAGGCTTTAAAGAACACTTAATTAATTCTGTTAAAAAAAGACTTTCCAGACAAAATTCAAGTGCCTTTTTTGTTAGCGGAGGACTTGATTCGAGTGTGATATATTCCATAGCAAATAGTTATTCAAATAATCTAATGAATTTACATTATTATTCTGAGCTTTTTAAAAAATCAGATGAACGATTTATGCATTCAGAGCTTTCAAAAAATTCAAATACTCATCAAATTTTAATGGATAACTTTAAAATACAAAATGAAGATTTTAATGATTATGTGCAGAGATCTGAAAGCTTTGTTTTTGATCCATTTTTTAAAGTTCAAAAACATTGCTTTAACATCTGCCAAAAGGCTCAAGTAAAAGATGTTTTTTGGGGACACTGGGGGGATCAGGTTCTTTTTCCAATTAATCTTTATTCTGAGCTAATTCTAAGTGGTTCAGTTTTTAATGGAATTAAAAAAACCTGTAAACTTGCAAAAAGTTATGAACCCGGCTCTAGAAAACAAATTTTCTTTCAGATTATAAAAGGAGCCATAAAAAATAGAACTCGAAATTCTTATTATGAAGATTTGGTTTATAATCCTTATTACTTACAAAGCCGCGAGTTGAACTTTAAATTGGCAAAAAGCTTTCAGCTAAAATTTCATTACCCTTATCTCGATCGCCATCTTATCGAATTTATGTCGCAATCGCCTATTCATGATATTTTGCTCTGCGGTGAATGGAAGGCTCTTTTAAAACACCACTTCAATGATTTCGTGCCTAATAAAGTTTTAGCTCGTCACGACAAAGGGGATTACTCAGAAGCCGCAAGTCACTTATGCTCAAAAGTAGTACCTTCAAGTAACAGCTCCTTTAAAAATATGAATGAAGATTGGGCTTATCTTGATAAAAGGTGTCACGCAGCTTGGGTTGATAATTATAAATAATTTGCTTGTATTAAAAGGCTCCTCTACTATTTAAAGTATGATAAAAAACAAAGCAAACAAAGCTCGTAAAGAAATTAAAAATCAATCGTCCACAAAAGATAACACTTTTGTTGCTCCAAAACTTTACAAACACGGTAAACTTTCAACTCTAACAAAAGCTAAGCATGGCGGAAAATCCGACGGTGGCGGAGTGCCAAGAACGCGTCTCTAATGTTTTACAATGAGTCTCCATTTATTCTAAGTTATAAAGTTAATTACTCAAACCAAAAGGTTTTAAAATTTGTTAATCAATCCAACAGTCAAAATCAGTGGTTTTCATTTACTAAAATGAGCAAGGATCGGTTTTTTTTATCTTATAAAGATCATTTTAGTTTTTTAATTAACAGAAAAAAGCATCTAGTAAACATTTACCTTAAAAATAATAGTCTTCTTCAAAGCCCTTCACTTAAACACTATATCCAAACTCAAATAAAAAGTTTTGTTTTATGTCTTGAAGGAAAAGAACCACTGCATGGCACTGTTCTTACTTATAAGAAAAAAACATTTTGTTTTTTAGGAGACTCTGGAGTTGGCAAATCAACACTGGCAGCTTACCTTATGAGTCATGGATTTAAGTTAGCGTGTGATGATCTTGTGCAAGTTGATCCGAAGGGTGACCTTCTTTGCCCAAAAAACTTATATATTAAGCTCTACCCCAAAATATCTAAACTATATAAACCCAAGGGCCGCAAACTAGGAGCTCTCAACTCAAAAACTAAAAAAGAAATCTGGCAAATAAAACAAAATTTTAAAAAATTAAAGATTGATTACTTTGTTAAAATTGAACACAAATCAAAAAAAATTCAAGCAACAAGAACTACTGGGGCTGAAGCTTTTTTCGAACTACAATCAAGTGTTTTTAATGTTAGCTATATTGAAAGTGCTCGTTTAAAAAACTCTCTCCAACAACTTGCGGAATTGGCAACAAATGTACCTTGTTATAAACTTAACTATCCTAAAAAATTGACCTCACTAAATGACTGTAAATCTTTGCTTTTAAAGATTTTAAATGGTCCTCATCTTAACAACATGATACTCTAGTTTGTATGGCAACTAGATTTTTAATTATTTTTTTAGGTCTGTTTTTGCTTTGCAGTAGCCCTTGTTTATCAAAGGAAAACACAGCCACTCTTTACAGAGTCGTATTCTCTAGTCCCCACGATTTTGTTTCAGCTCTTCGTCAGGTGCCACGATCTAATAAAGAGCAGGCCGCTCTTACAAGTCGCTTACAACAATATTTCAAAATTAAAAGAAAAGTCGTGCGCGCTAAAGAAGTTGAAATGGATCTTGCTGTAGATATTCCTTTATTAAAAGAATACTTTGATGATTTAACTACCGTACATGTTAAGCTTATTGATCTTCTTCAACAACCCAACCTATATAAATTTAAAGTTATTACATATTTTAAAAAGGATCAAAAATCTGAATCTATATTAACTGTAAGCCCTCATACTCAGGGTAGTCTTCTTAAAATAGAACTTGTTAAGTCTGCCCACTCTGATTGGCTTATTAAGGCATTTAGAGAGTTTGCAATTAAGATTGGGTTTGCAACAGACAAACCTGCAAAATGACAAGTACGATTGTTTGGGCTGCAAATAAAAAGAGAACCGCATTTGTTTTATTTAAACCCGACTTTACAAGCTTGTGAGATAAGTGATTTTGATCTCCTTTAAAAATTGAAACTTTATTTTTAGTTCTGATGTAAATTACAGATAACGTATCTGTAAAAAAAACCAAAAATATCATAAGTAGCACAGCAAAAGCCCAAGGAAATGTTGCTATACTAAGGTCCATTTCTTTTTTATTTAAAACTCCATTTATGGCAATCCAACTTAGCGCATAGCCAAGCCCTTGACTTCCTTGATCTCCTAAAAAAATTTTTCCTGATGGAAAATTACGAAACAAAAATCCTGTGAGTGAGCCCGAAATAACGAGCAGCATCGTAATATCTATGAAATTAAAGAAATAAAAACTTATACATATAATTAAAGACAGCCCAGCGGTTAAACCATTGATATTATCCATTAAATTAAATGAATTGCTCATTAATACAATCAAAGTAAAGCTAGAAACTGCCAAAAGAATATAATAGCCACCCAGCTCAAGATTTAAAGAGCTTAGAAGGCCCGCGGTCCCTACAAGCGCCCCAGAAATTTGAAAAAATAGCTTTTTTATCACTGTATTTTCTGTTCGCAAATCATCATACAGGCCACCAGAATAAATGAGAGCAAACCCCATTAAAAAGAACGGGTCCCATTTTATTCTAAAAATGAAACTGCAAATTAGAATTGCTGAGAAAATTGCAAGTCCACCAGCCCTTGGGACAGGTTTTGTTTGATACTTTCTTTCACCTGGATGATCCATCAAATTTAAATGATGGGCAAACCTCTCAAGCAAAAGACAGCTCAAAACAGAAGTTGAAAGTGCTAAAAAAAAACCAAACAACATCTATACCTCAAAGAGCAACAAGATCTGTTGCGCCCTCAAAGTAAGCTCTGTCTTTTTCCTGCATTTCTTTATAAATCCAGCGAAGAGTATCCATAAGATCATATTTCATTTCATAGCCTGTTATATTTTTTAATTTAGCTATCGATGGCACTCTTCGGTCCATATCCTCAAAGGCTGGGCCATAGGCCTCTTCATGAGTCATGTATTTTATTTGTGACCTTGAGTTTGTCATTTGTTTAATAATTTCAGCTAAGTCTATAATTTTTGTTTCTCGGGTAGCGCCAATATTAATAAGCTCACCGTGGCTTTTTTTGTTATCGATCATTCTAATTAAAATTTGCACAACATCACGAACATCCGTAAAACAACGACTTTGCTTTCCTGTCCCAAATATTGTTATTTCTTCGTTTTGCATCGCTTGCTTCATAAACCGCGGCACAACCATTCCGTAAGAACCAACTTGTCCTGATCCGATAGTATTGAACAATCTAATAATTGTAACTGGCAGATGATATTGTTGAAAGTAAGCTCTTGCTAGGTAGTCATCCAACACTTTTGAAGATGCATAAGACCACCTAAGACTATTGTATGGTCCCATGACAATATCGTCATTTTCTTCAAATGGAAATTTCGAAGCTTTTCCGTACACTTCTGACGTAGAGAATATAAACACTCTTTTTTTATATTTATTTGCTAATTTTAAAATATTAGCGCCGACAGAAATATTATTTTCTATACAGTCTACAGGATCCTTAAATACTTTTTGAACTCCTACAGAGGCAGCCAAATTATAAATTACATCTGCATCTTCAACAAGTGGCTCCATTAAGGCTTCATCTTGAGCTAAGCCCTGAATGAAGCGATATTTACTATTTGCCTGATATTCTTGTATATTTTCTATTTTTCCTGTGGAAAGGTTATCCACAACTGTAACCTGATAGCCTAGAGAAAGTAATTCTCTAGTTAAATGGTGTCCTATAAAACCGGCTCCACCCGTCAATAGAAATTTTATCATGCAAACCCTCCTTGGTAGCAGTTAATTTTTACAAACCAATCACATGTTTACAAGGTCTTAATGCTACCTATTATGATAAATCAGGACACAAGATTTGGCCTTGCACCCTTTGCGCTTATAGCCCCATAATAATTTAGAGGGCTTAAACGCGTGGATTGGTTAAATTTTTTTTACAAAAGAGCCAGAAATTTGAACCGCAATGCTCAGGGTTCACCTATGCGCAATAGAGCTCATTTTATTTCAACCGTGATGTGCAAAGGCGGCGTTGGAAAAACCACCGTGACGCGAATGCTCGCAGAATTTTTATCAGAGTCCGGATTTAAAGTACTTGTTGTAGATGCTGATCCACAAGGAAACTCAACTCTCAGCTTTCAAATTTCTAGTAAGGGTTTTGAAATAAATGAGAACACCGCTGTGTTGGCTGATATTTTAGGGGGACAAAGTTCTCTTGAAGAAGCGACCATTGAGCTTAAGACAAATCTTTTTTTAATACCATCTACAACAATAAACACACTTTGTGATAAAATTATGGAGCAGAAAAAGTTTTTAGTAAAAGATTTAAAAAAATCTTTTAAGTCTGCTGCTCAAAATTATGATTATATTCTTTTTGATACAGCTCCTTCTTTAAATATGCTTAACGCTGCCATTATTATTGCTAGTGATTGGGCTTTGCTTCCAGTTTCTTTAGATGAGTTTTCTCGAGCAGGAGCAATACAAACTTTACAAGAAATTTCCGATCTTAAAAAATATTTTAAAACTCAAGTTCAGCCAAAAATTATTATCAATAAGTATTCTAAAAATCCCTCTTCCATAAAGTGCCTTGACAGTTTTGTTGAAGAGTTTGAGGGGCTTTTAATGAGTAGCCTTATTTCTAACTCTGCCTCGTTACATGAAAGAGTCCTAGATTATGGTGTAACTAGTTCAGACTCTGATTTTAAAAGCTTATCTGATGAAGTCGTTGAAATAAGCAAATCTAAGGGTGATCTTCATGCCTAATTTAAACGATATATTAAAAGAAAATAATTCTACAAAATCTCATGAACCACAAAAGACTCGAGGCACGTATAAACAAATCCCTCGCAACAAAGAAACTCGTCCGTGGTCTCACCAAATTGAAAATAAAGACTTTGTAGAAAAGAATAAATTTGCTGCGGAAAATCTGACCTCCTATTTTTCAGCGCATATTACAGCTCTTTTAGCAACTGCTCTTTTGCTTTCTGCGATGGCTATTGGAGTTGCAGCAAATATTCCCCTAACATATTTTTCTACCACACATCTTTTTTCTCCGGAACGTGCCGATTCTATAAGCTCACGACTTGTTCTCTTTTCAAATCGAATTGAGTTTGCTTCTTTCCCCCTTGAAAACAACCTTCCAACAAGCATTATGTCAAAGCAGCTTAAAAGTCTTGAGGCTAAAAATTGGGTTCTTGAAAAATTCAATACTTTAGAAGATCTCCACTTGTTTTCTGATAGCCTTAAGTATGACACCGTTCATGTTGAAACTAACTATATGCCTTCTACTGAAACTTTGGTTATTGAGGGTTATGCAAACACAGCGGAGCTTGCTGCTGTTATTACAAATTTATATAAAGACTACTTCCTACACATTAAGGCCATGAGTAAAAAGGAACATCTGGCCTTAGTTGAAAAATGGTTTGATATGACCAATGAACAACTGGACAAACAAGTTTCGCTATTAACCTCTCGCCTTGCACAAGTTTCTAAAGGGAGCGCTGAAGATCTTCAGGTCTCTTATATTCAAAATACACTTACTGAAAACGCAGCAAAACAAGAGGTTGAAAGAGTTAAACTCCTACAACTAAAAACAGAGCTTCTCAATGCAAGACAAGCAACAAGCTTTGATCAAATTAACAATATCAGTGATACTGAAATAGCAAGTCTTCTACAAATCAGAAGTGAGTTACTAAATGGAACTGAAAATTTATTTTATGCAAACAAAGCCGAATCTATAGAAAGTGAAATTAAAAGTCTTATAGATTTAAAGCTTTCTCAAACAGA
>CAYMKD010000091.1:0-8559 GCA_964390435.1 uncultured Pseudobdellovibrionaceae bacterium
CTCGAAGTGAAAAGCTCAATTATAAGATACGTGAAGCTCAACTAAGAAAGACACCTTACATGGTTGTGGTTGGAGATCGAGAAAAAGAAACTCGCGAATTAACCATAAGACTCAGAGATGGGTCTAGTCACCAGGGGTTAAGCATTGTGGAGTTCACAGATTTATTACTTAGTGAAATTAAAGAAAGACGTCTAAAAACAGTATTATCAAGTCCTCAGCCCAAGGCTGAGGCACAAACTTAACCAGGAGGAAGTTATCAATAGAGTGATGGGTCGCGCTGACTTTGGAGGCAAAAAAGAGAGAGGTAAAGATCAACTGCGTATGAACCGAGAAATTCGGGCGCCACAAGTACGAGTGATTGATGAAGAAGGAGCTATGCTGGGTGTATTCACAGTGCCTGAGGCTGTCAGACTAGCTGAAGACCGTGGCTTAGATTTGATTGAAATTGCACCTACTGCAAATCCTCCAACTTGCAAAATTATGGATTATGGCAAGTGGAAATATGAGAATAAAAAGAAAGCTCAAGCAGCAAAGAAAAATCAAGTTGTTGTAACAATTAAAGAGATTCAGTTAAGACCGCGCACAGATCAGCATGATCTTGATACAAAACTTAAACATGCACGCCGTTTTCTTCTTGAAGGTGATAAGGTTAAAGTTAATTTACGTTTCTCTGGTAGAGAAATGGCCCACCAAGAAGTAGGTATGAAAGTACTAGATAAAGTAGTGGCAGCCCTTAAAGAAATAGCTTTGGTAGAGGTGTCTGCAAAAATGGAAGGTAAGCAGCTTTTCTTATTGCTTGCTCCGGATCCAGCAAAGGTTAAGGACTATATTAAAGCACATCCTGTGGCTTCTAAAGAAGATGCAAATGAGGATCACGCCGAATAGAGCTCCATGCTGAGTTTGGTGTAACCTACTAATTTTATTGATATTTATTGGATTTTCAGGTGGGCTTTTGGGGTTGAGAATTCTCAGCGGCCCTGACCTGCATAATTTAAAATCAGAGGATAAAATCCTTGCCTAAGAGCCTCTTTTCACATTAAATGCAGGCTCAATTTTGTGTAAACACTAGATTTGGCCAAATAATGAGAAGTGTTGTTAAGTCAACCGCCAACCTGGTAGAGGAGAAGTTATGAAACAAAAAACCCACAGTGGGGCAAAAAAACGTTTGCGCCTGCTTTCAAGTGGTAAAGTAAAGCGCAAACAAACCAAAATGCGCCATCTTAATTCGCATATGAAATCAAAAACAAAGCGTCAGTTAGGGCAGACCGCTTATGTTCATGATGCGAATTTGTTACAAGTCCGTCGTTGCCTAGTATTTTAATTTTTATTTAAATTTTTGGAGTAGATTATGGCTCGTGTAAAAAGTGGAATGACGAACAGACGTCGTCATAAAAAAGTTCTTAAACGTGCAAAAGGTGCATATTCAGCAGGAAGCCGTTGTTACGCTCATGCTGTTGAAAAAAACGACCGCGCAATGGCTTATGCCTATGCACATCGCCGCACAAAAAAACGTGAATTTCGTAAACTTTGGACTCAAAGAATTAATGCGGCAGCTCGTCTCAATGGGACGACTTACTCTCGCTTAATTGGAGCTTTACATAAAGCAGGTTTAACTCTAGATCGTAAAGTTTTAGCTGATATGGCAATTAACGATACATCTGGATTTACAACTCTAGTAACTAAAGTTTTACCACAAGCAACCGCGTAGGAAAGTGCCGGCGCTTAGGCTCTCGGCACTCTCATAGGCCATCGAAGCCAAAAGCAAGGTGAGGGCCATGATAGAGACCACTGGGCAATTTGAACAGAGAAAAAGAGATCATCTGACTAAGGCACTTGAGCCTTGGGCAGAGGCTCGTGAGCTCAGTCAATTTGATCAAATTACTTTAAATCATGAAGCGCTCCCTGATCTTGATTTCAATGATGTTGATTTATCTACTCATGTTTTAGGCCAAAAATTTAATGCCCCATTATTTATTAGTTCTATGACAGCAGGACATACTGAAGGGCAGGCTTTGAATTTACGCCTAGCCGAAGCAGCGGCTACGAAGTCATGGCTTATGGGTGTTGGATCTCAACGCCGAGAGCTCTTTGACCCAGCGGCAAGTAATGAGTGGAAAAAGCTTAAAGAAAAAATTCCTTCAGTAAAATTAGCTGCAAACCTAGGAATTGCTCAGGTCATTCAAAGCTCGGTAATTGAAATTGAAAAACTAGTTAGCTCTCTTGGAGCTGTGGCTTTATTTATTCACTTAAACTCTTTGCAGGAATGTCTGCAGTCCGAGGGCACGCCACAATTTAAAGGTGGTTTACAAAAACTAAAAGAACTTGCTCAAGAGCTCTCGGCCCCTCTTATTGTTAAAGAAGTGGGTTGTGGGTTTTCACCTGAAACTTTAAAACGCTTAGATAATATTGGCCTCTCTGTAATTGATATCAGCGGCGCTGGTGGAACTCATTGGGGGCGAGTTGAAGGGCTTAGAACTCATGAGTTATTAAGATCTCAAGCAGCCAATACATTTAAAAACTGGGGCTGCTCAACGGTTGAGAGTCTTTATTATGCAAAAGATCTTCAGCTCAATACAAAACTATGGGCCTCTGGTGGAGTGCGAAGTGGTCTTGAAGCTGCAAAGCTCATTGCCCTAGGGGCCGAAATGGTGGGTTTTGCCAAGCCGATTTTAGAAGCGGCTCAAACAAGCACGCAGGCAGTAATAGAAAAAATGAATTTACTGGAATTTGAACTTAAGGTGGCTCTATTTTGCACGGGTTGCCAAAGGCCGCAAGATTTAAGCACGAAGAAGGTTTGGCAATGGCGGAGTTAAATAAACTAAATAAAATGTTTCAAGGATTTTCGCGCTTGAGTTTAGCTGAAAGGCTTAGCCGTCTTGCCGAAGTGGGAGTTTTAACGACAGCGGATTTAGAGTACTTACGTGGTGGTGGATTAAAAGATTTAAGTCTTGGCGAAAAATTTATAGAAAATGTTATTGGCTACTTTCAACTGCCACTTGGAGTTGCGACTAATTTTTGTATTGATGGCGAGGATCTTGTGATCCCAATGGCTGTTGAGGAAACTTCGATTGTTGCAGCAGCTAGTAAAACGGCTAAGCTCGTGCGTGAGGGTGGTTTTATTAAAACCAGCACCTTGGGTTGTGAAATTATTGGTCAGATTCAAATTGCAAAAGTAAAAAACTTTGCTGAGTTTAAAAACAAAATTGAACTCTCGAGTGCTAAATTCATTACAATGTCAAATCAAGAAGTTGCCGGCGGACTTGTGCAAAGAGGTGGCGGTGTTACACGGATTGAAGTTCGTGAGGTTCTAAGAGCCGATGAGCATAGCATGGCAGTAATTCATATTATGGCAAATCCATGTGAGGCCATGGGGGCCAATATCATGAATCAAGTTTGTGAATATTTAAAAGGACCTATTGAAGAGTTGACCGGTGAAAAAGTTACGATGTGCATTCTCTCTAATTTAGTTGATACAAAGTTAACAAAAGCTGAAGTGCACTTAGAAAAGATTGAACCAGAGTTAGCAGAAAAAATTGAAGAGGCTTCTTTGTTTGCAGAGCTCGACCCTTACAGAGCGGCTACAAACAACAAAGGTGTGCTCAATGGGATTGACCCCATTTTAATTGCAACAGGTAATGATTGGCGTGCAGTCGAAGCCGGTGTTCATGCCTATGCAGCAAGAACAGGACAATACCGATCAATAACTAAATGGCGACGAAAAGGTGTGGGACTTGTTGGTGAAATTGAAGCTCCTATTATTGTGGGGACAGTTGGCGGAGTGACGACTTTACATCCAACAGCTAAAATGAGTTTGCAAATTTTAGGGCAACCTAATGCTAATCGCTTGGCACAAATTTGTGCAGCTGTTGGTTTAGTGCAAAACTTAGGTGCACTTAAAGCACTTACGACAGTGGGAATTATCGAAGGTCATATGAAGCTGCATATTAAAAATTTAACTCTTGGTGCGGGAGCAAAAGAAAAAGAAATCCCAATTGTTCAAAAAAAACTGGAAGAGTTACTTTTGCTTAGAAAACGAATTTCTTTAAGTCACGCAATTGAGGTGCTTAAAGAGCTTAGACAAAATCGCACTTCAACTCACAACCCATCTCTGAGCGAGCAGGGACCTCCCCCTCATATTTAGGAGTTCTTAGTTTTGTCGATTAAACTCTCAGTTCCATCTAAAACTTTTATTATTGGAGAGTACTTAGCGCTAAGCGGAGGGCCAACTCTGCTTGCAACGACGGCCCCAAGATTTAAACTTAAAGTCACCTCTATATTAACTAGTTCAAATGAAGTTACAGGTATTTCGCCAGAAAGTCCTGCGGGCCTTTATTATCGTCAGTATCAGGATTCATTTAAAGAACTGAGTCTTAAATTTATTGATCCTTACAATGGGCAGGGGGGGCTTGGTGCTTCCACAGCTCAGTTTGCTTTACTTTATGCTTTAAGAGAGTGGCAAAAAAGTCAGCTTTTAACTATGGAGAGAAGTCTTGATTTAAAGCACCTGCTTAATACGTATCAAGATTTAGCAAGTTCTGGAGGAGCCTACAAGCCTAGTGGTGCTGATTTAGTCGCGCAAGTTCGCGGGCAAGTCGTTCATTTTGACAGACAAAAAGGACGTGTTCAATCAAGTCCTTGGACTATGCCGGAGTTAGAATTCTATATTGTTCGATTGCCGCAAAAAATTAAAACTCATGAGCATTTAAAATCCGTAGTGCAACTAGATACTGTAAATTTGCATGCAATTGCTGATGAAACAATCAATGCTTTTAATTTACGAAAGTCTTCTGAATTTGTGTATGGAATAAATAATTATGCAGAAGAACTAAAAAAATTAAATCTTGTTTCTGAATTAACCATGCAAATTACCGCAGAAGTTAAAAAGCTCTCCTATGTCCATGCAGTTAAAGGTTGTGGTGCTTTAGGTGCAGACATGATGATTGTCTTTTTTGATAAAACAGAGGAATCTCGTTTTTCTCAGTGGCTTAAAGAGAAAAATTTAAGTTTCATTGCCAACAGTAATAGTCTATCTGGCGGGATTAAACTTAAACTAATGAGCCGTTTTGATATAGATCAAAATGATCATCCTTTTAATATGGAAGGGCAACAGATACAGAGGGACTCTTTATGAGTTGGCAGGCTGAAGCCCCTTCAAATATTGCCCTTATTAAATACATGGGAAAGTTGAGTCATAGTAAAAATCAGGCGAGTAATGCTTCCTTATCTTATACTCTTACTCACTTAAAGACAAAAGTTGTTTTAGAACTAAGCCAAGAGGATAGCTGGCAGGCTCTTGATGATGGCGAATACAAAGGATTAGAGCTCTCTTTAAAAGGACAGCAGAGATTTTTAGATCACTTAAAATTTTTAAAAACAAAATTTAATTTACAAGAAAATTTTAAAGTTTCTTCAGGCAACAACTTCCCCTCAGATTGTGGGCTGGCAAGTTCGGCATCGAGTTTTGCGGCACTCACTCAAGCTGTTGGAGTCGCTGCAAGTGATATTCATAATACAAAAACTTTTTCTACCAAAGAGCTAGCTAATTTAAGTCGCCAGGGCTCAGGCTCTTCTTGCAGATCTTTTTTTGCACCATGGGCACTTTGGACAGATGAGGGAGTCTCAGCTGTAGATTTACCTTGGAGTGAGCTTCTTCATGAGGTGATTCTTATTGAGAGTTCTAAAAAAGAAGTTTCTTCTAGCGAAGCTCATAAAAGAGTGGCCAGCAGTTTACTTTTCTCAGATCGTGAAGAGCGTGTAAAGCAAAGGCTAGGTAGTTTGTTGTCCGAGTTGCAAAATAAAGACTGGGCGAAAGCTTTTAAAACTTGTTGGGCTGAATTTTGGGATATGCACGCTTTATTTTTAACGAGCTCTCCTCCGTTTAGTTATATGCAGCCGGGATCTATAAAGGTATTAAATCAAATTTTGGAGTATTGGCAAAGAGAGGGCGATGGCCCTTTAGTTACAATGGATGCTGGGAGCAACATTCATTTATTATATAGACCTGAGCAAAAAGACTTAGCTTTAAAACTGAGTCAACAGTGGGCTGAGTTCAATTCGATGAGATCTTTTTAAGTTTGGTGATGTAAATGAATTTTGAAATTACAACAACGGGCAAGTGGATTTTAGCAGGGGAACACGCTGTTTTAAGAGGTGTATCTGCTTTGGTATTTCCGTTACGAGGAAAAAAACTAAATTTGTCATTTATTAAAGATCAAACTCAAGATCTTACGCTGAATTTTTCAGGAGAACGAGGAGAGGAGTTTCAGCTATTATTTTGGGGAGTATTAGAGAGAGCTCTTGAGATTTGTAAGGTTTCAAGAAGTCAGATTCATGGCAAGGTTTCATTAAGCAGCAATGTGCCAATTGGCGCAGGGCTTGGGGCTTCTGCTTCGCTATGTGTTGCGATTGGGCGTTGGTTTAACTCATTGGGCTTTGTTCAGGAAGAGGAGCTCTATGACTTTTGCAGACAACTAGAAAATCTATTTCATGGTGAAAGTAGTGGAGTTGATATCGCAGTAACTTTAAATCAAAGGGGACTTCATTTTGAGCGTTCCGGAGGGGTGATGCGTTCTTTAGATTTAAAGTGGCAGCCTAAGTGGTATGTCTCTTACACAGGGCAAAGAGGTATGACTTCAGAGTGTGTTGCGAAGGTTAAAAAACTTCATATACTTGATCCTCTTAAAGCAAAACAAATTGATGAAGATATGGCCCAAGCAGTTAGAATATGTGAAAAGGCTTTAACTCATGAGGATTCAGATATGGGGTTTAAGGATCTTGTATCAGGGATTGAGTTAGCACAAAGATGTTTTAAACTTTGGGGTTTAAGTGAGGGGTTAGTGAGTCATCATATGAAAATGCTCTCTGAAGCAGGGGCAAGAGCTGTTAAACCAACGGGTTCAGGGGATGGGGGCTATGTTTTAAGCCTCTGGGATTCTGAGCCGCCAGAGGCTTTGCGTGAACAGCTGATTACTTGTTAGTTCCAGCTACTATAGCATACAAGACTTACTGATTTCACATCGTCGCCACGGTCAGCTTGTGCAAATTTAATTTCAACATGTGGGTAGACTTCGTAAGCTGAATCAATACGAACTTGATCATTTGTAGCAACTTTACCTGTGGCAGTGTCTTTTAAAGCAAGGCTGATGCTGCCAGTAGAATTAAGGGTCGCGCTATATTCATAGAGGCTATCGTTGTCATTTTTAAATGTAATGCTTTTAAGTGGCACAGGATTGACTTCGTTTTGTGATCTGGCAACAAAAAGCATTTTTCTATGCTCAAGAGTTTGATAGTCATCTTGAAGGCCATGATCTATAAGAATTAAGCTTTTCTCAACTAAGCCACATTCAAAAACACCATTTTTTTGCGCGAAACCTAAACTAGGCAGAGCCAAAGACATAAGTATAAAAGACGTAGCAAGCTTCTTCATAGTTCCTCCAAAAAAAGCATAAGTGATGAGAATTTGTAACATATAGCTTGATACTTTCTCAATGAGTAGCATTGGGGTGTGAAAAGCTTTCCGGGTTATTGGCTCTTTAGTCAGCTAAAGAGTCATGCGGGGGTAATTTTATACGCCCAGGAGGCTTTTAGCGGGGGAAGGCTGGCTCAAAGTCGAGAGTTTTTGGGGCTCTGGAACTTAGATAAGGACAGGTGGGGGCCGAGCGAGACAATATAAAATCATGAAAAATCTAAAACATAAATTTTTTGATTTCTATGAAAAGAATGAGGCTAAAGTAGATCTTAGCTTTTTTTTAGGTGGATTTTTATTTGATGTAATCACCTTGTCTAATGTAGATGATCCTCTTTCGATTTTGCAGCAAATAATTTATTTGCTTATTATTGGAGCGATTCTTTATTTTGATTTTCTAGAAAATCAAAATAAATTCCAAATTTCAGATAAGTGGTCTAAATCTTGGAGCTATCGGCACTTAGCTATGCACTTTCTTTTAGGAAGCTTACTGAGTGTGTATTCACTCTTTTTTCTTAAAAGTTCATCTCTTTTTTCATCCTTAATTTTTATACTTTTAATGATGGGATTGATGATTGCTAATGAGTTAAAAGCAGTGCAAAAAAGTAAAGTTAATATCAAAATAGCATTATATGTGATTTGCATATTCTCCTTTTTGTCGATGGTGTATCCAGTGATACTGGGTTTTGTGGGTTGGACGCCATTTTTATTATCCGTTGTAACTACCGCATTCTTTTCTTATTTAGTGTTTTTAAATCTTCGAAAAAAAATCTCAGACATTCATGTCATAAAACGTCAGTTGGGAGTTCCCGCCACTTTTGTGTTGGGAGTTTTTGTTGTATTTTATTTATTAGGTTGGATTCCGCCAGTGCCCCTCTCAGTTGAAAATATGGGTGTGTATCATTCCATTGAAAAAAAAGATGGTAAATATTTATTGGCTCATCAAAACCCATGGTGGCGT
Organism: uncultured Pseudobdellovibrionaceae bacterium; assembly: GCA_964390435.1. Lineage (GTDB taxonomy): Bacteria > Bdellovibrionota > Bdellovibrionia > Bdellovibrionales > Bdellovibrionaceae > CAYMKD01. The sequence continues at coordinate 8,427 of CAYMKD010000091.1, forward strand.
TTTTGGAAAACGGGAGATCAAGAATTTTTGGCTGAGCCTGGTGATAAGATTTATTTCTTTGTGAGTCTTTTTTCTCCTGCGAGATTTAGTGATACAGTTATTCTGCATTGGCTTTATTATGATAAAAAAGCTG
>CAYMKD010000092.1:0-8538 GCA_964390435.1 uncultured Pseudobdellovibrionaceae bacterium
GCCACTGGCAAGATCACCAAAAATAAGTCCTACATAACAAAACATCACCGCCCTACCAGCTAGTATCGGTGCTGTTACTTCAAGTTTTTCAGCAAACTCTGGAGAGAAGCTAATTAAAATTCCAACAACATACCAAAGCTGAATTCCCATTAAAATACAGGCTAAAAATTTTTTTAGTCTCTGCTTGTTTGTAAAGAGGCTTATAAAATCACCACGCTTTACCTCAGACTCTTGTTGCATTTTTTTAAATAACCCTGACTCTGCAACGCCAACTCTTAAGGCCAACAAGGCAATCCCCAAACCACCACCAATAAAATAAGCAATTCGCCAATCAAATATATCTGAAACAATCCACGCAAGCACAGCTCCACTAACTCCAACTGAAGCTACAATAGTTGTTCCATAGCCTCGTTTTTCCTTAGCTAGAACCTCTGTGACTAGAGTAATACCTGCTCCTAATTCACCTGCTAGCCCTATTCCAGCTATGAATCTTAAGATCGCATAGCTGTTAATATCATGAACTAATCCATTTAAAAAATTAGCAATGGAGTATAAAAAAATTGAACCAAAAAGAACTGATAGGCGACCACGTCGATCTCCTAAAACCCCAAAGATAATTCCACCAATAAGCATTCCAGCCATTTGTACATTAAGTAGCATCAAACCCTTATTGGTTAAATCCTCACCAACCAAACCTAAATCTTTTAAACTTTGTATTCGAACAATGCTAAATAAAATCAAATCATAAATATCAACAAAGTAACCAAGAGCTGCGACAAGCACGACCACCCAAACTCTAGCTTGATTTGACAACTGCATTTTTTAACTCCATTAATTTGAAAGCAATTTAAATAGCTTATACCTTACTTAATACTTAATATAAAAAAGCTTTTCATTAGTTTTAAATTTTGTTAATCACAAAGACGCATCCAACACAATTTAAATAGGAGATTTCATGAAAAGCATCCTCTTCGCAACTCTTTTTGTAGCTAGTCTAAGTGCCTATGCTCAAAAATCACGCCTGCCTAGCAATACTTCGCAAGCTAAAAAAACAAATATGAGTTTTACAGCTCGCCCCACTATGGCCTTAATTAGCACAAATTTTATTGGTCTATCTAAAGGAGAACTCAATGGGCAAGTTGAACTATTGAATCATCCCAAAGTAGCTCCTAATTTTAGTTTTGCCTCTTCCTCTTTTGAAGAAAAAAGAAAGAAGCTTAATAATGAAAAAGCTGTTGTTCAGCGTACATACATAGGTGTTGGAGCCACATATTATCTTAATGGTACTCAAGCAGAAAAAAATATTATAGTTTCTCCAGCTTTAGTATTTGGCCAAGAAAAAGATGTTAAATACGTTGAAAATTTAAGTGGCCTCGCTCTTCGATTAGGAGCTCAACTGCGCATACAAAAAACTATTGCACTTGATGGTGGTGTTATGGGCACTAATTTAACAGGTGAGTTTAAAGGTGAGCCATATGTGCGAATTGGTGCTCTTTTTTAAGAGAGTCTTTAGCTCTCTAAAGAGAAAAATCCAAATATTTAAAAGCAAAAAAAAACCCAAGATTTTCATCTTGGGTTTTTTATTTTTAATCTTAATTAAAAACTAGAAGCGACCGCGTCCACCGCCGCCACCACCGCCGAAGCCGCCGCCGCCGCCACCGCCGCGACGATTAAAACCGCCACCGCCGCCACGACCGCCTTCGCGAGGAGCCATTGGTTTAGCTTCACTAACATTCATTGCGCGACCACCGAAATCTTGACCATTGAATTCACTAATAGCTTTTGAAGCTTCATCATCACCAGACATTTCAACAAAGCCAAAACCTTTGCTGCGTCCAGTATCACGATCAGTGATAACTTTAGCTGATTCAACAGTTCCACACTGTGAAAACATATCAAACAATGCTTGATCTGTTGCTGAGAATGGAAGATTTCCTACGTATAACTTTTTACCCATTTAAGACCTCTCTTTAGGGTGAAGCCGCTAAAGAGAAACAGATCCCAATGACCTTACTCTGACGCGACGAACATTTCTATTGCGCTTATAGCACATGGTCTTGCAAAAGAAACTATTTTTTGCGACCCAACGTATAAGCTCTAGGTTAAATTTTAAACACTTTATATGAGTTCGCCAATAGAAATTAAAGGTCTTAAAAAAATCTTAAAATTTGCTCTAAACATGCCTATGCCTTTCAGTAATTTAAATATAAATATACGTAATCACTAAATTTTTATCATTTTTATAGTATAGAGCGAATGACCTTATAACCTATCAAGGGGGTAAATCATGAGCTTCCCCGTGTAATGTCGCCATAGAGTAAGTAGGTTGAAATAACAATATTTACTCTATCGGAGCATTTTTTAGGTTTTTTCATCTTTGAGCTTCTTACAAAAGCCTTTTTTCTGTTAATCCAAGTCAGAGTTTTCATCTTACAAGGGGGTTTGTACTTATGACTAAAATAATCTCACATGTGTTTTTATTGCTTTTTGTTGCTTCATCTTGTTTTGCAGATTGGACTGATATTCCATCTACAAGTTTTAGCCTGCCTCCTTATCCTGCACTTGGCAGTTATGAGAGCAATCTAGACTTTGAGCTTCTTCATAAATATCAAGATGAAAGAGGCCCAGAGCAGTGCGAGTTGGCACAGTCACAAATTCGCCCTACTTTTGAAGCCTTTTATGGCAACACTGCAGGTTTTCTCAGCGAGAGAGAGGTTGCCATTTTAGCACCTTTTATGGGAAAAGTTTTTGATTTCACTCATCGCGTTTCAAGTTACTTTAAAGGTAAGTTTCAAAGACCTCGACCTTACGCAATTGATAATAGTATCGAACCCTGTATTGAAAAAGTCAAAGGAGCTCGTGCCTACCCAAGCTCTCATGCCTCCATGAGTGCTGTAGGAGCCTGTGTATTAGCTGAGTTTTTTTATAAAAAAGAAAAGCGCATCTTAGAATATGGAAAATACTTAGGAGATTTAAGAGCCATTGTTGGAGTACATCATCCAAGTGATGTTATTGCCGGGCAAAGACTTGCCGAGCAAATTTGCTATAGTTTAGGTACAAATCGCGAGTTTCAAGAAGAGTTTGAACAAATTAGACAACAGCTTTAACCATCAATTCTTAATTGCGTACGGCACCCATAACAATAAACTCGAAGGCTCTTTTCGGGAAAAGAGCCTTTAAGCTGAATGTCTTTTTTGCAATCAGGGCACTTAAAACTTGTTTCTTCTACATAAAATCTTTTTTTAAAATTAATTCTACCAAGTATAATTGATAAGAATAAAGCTGTAGGAACTAAAATAAAATGAACAATAGGAATGAATACTCCAACAGCTGCAACAGCTAGTAATGAGCCAGATACTTTTACTGTATTCATGATTCTTGTTTTAAAATCTAGTTCTGTAAAGTGAGTTTGAACTTCTGTGAAGCTATCACTTGCTCCGTGCACTATCAATTTAACCTCCTTATGTAGATGGACTCTTTGGCAAATACTTTATTTTAACTCGATCATAAAAAGATTCTCTTTGAATTAAATTTGAACACCATAGAGCCGACAAAGCGCAGGCCATCATAGGAAAAATAGCAGAATGTCTATCTGTCATTTCTAATACAAGAATAAACGATGTAAATGGAGCCTTAGTTACTCCAGTTAAAAAACCAATCATTCCTAACAAACACATTAGATTTTGATTTTCTATGTTAAGTATTGACGCTAAGTAACCGCCTATACTTGCACCAATCGAAATAGAAGGAGAGAATATCCCTCCAGCAGCTCCACAAAGGTAAGAAAAAATAGTTCCAAGCCATCTAAAAAAAATAAAACCGAACTCGGCTGGCTCGTCTTTAAATAGTAATGAAGAAATAACTTCTGAGCCTGAACCCATAGACTTTGCATCAAGCTTAATCAAAGCCGCCATAGCAACTCCACAACATAAAGTTAAAAGGAGAAGTTTTTTAAAAGATATGATTTGTCCACGATTTTGAATTGCGGAGTAGAGCATTTTTGAAAAAAAAGTGCCCAATACACCACTTACACAGCCACACAAAAGAGCATAAAACACAAACGAGACTGTAGTGGGAACTAGTCTTGGAAAACCCAAATACAAATAACTCCCAAGCAGCCATTGAGAAACAAGTCCACCGACAATAACAGCAATTAGTAGAGCCGACTTTATTCGACTAAAACTTTCTGAACTTAACTCCTCAATAGCATAAACTATTCCACCAAGTGGAGTATTAAAAGCAGAGGCTAGCCCTGTCGCAGCTCCACTCACTATCCAAATTTTTTCATTTGAGCTTGGATAAAATTTTCTAAACTGACATCCAACAAGATGAAAAATACTCGCACTAATCTGAATAGTGGGACCTTCTCGACCAATTGCCCCACCACCAATCAGACAAAAAATAGAACTTACAATTTTAACAAGTGCCGTTTTCATTGAAAGCAGCTCATCAACAATTTTATGCTCTATATTCTTGTTGTTGAGTTCATTTGATGCAAAAACTTGTGGAATCCCACTGCCGCTAGCAGAGGGAGCGAAACGCCATACTAAATACCATGCAATGACAAAACTCATTGGAGTTATGACAAATATCCATAGTGGATGCGTTTGAGCAAAGTTGATCATGTACTTTTCAACTACTCGAAAGACTTGAGCATAACCAACCGCTACAAGACCTACAGATATGGCAGCAACCACCAAAGCAAAAGACTGAACGGTATTTTTATTAGCAATTTGAGAGTGAATATGATCGTAGTACTTCCTCACTCAATTTTAATTACTACAGTAGATAAGCAACATCAACCTTGTAAAAACTTAAACTGTCTCAAGTATCGCCGCAACACCCATGCCACCCGCTGTACAAATTGAAATTAGACCTCGTCCTTGTCCTTTGTGTTGACTTAAGATTCTTGCAAGACTAGCGACTATTCGCCCACCTGTTGCAGCAAAGGGATGCCCAAGAGCAAGACTGCCTCCTTTGACATTCATTTTACTACGATCAATTGGTCCTAATATCTTGCCACCAGTTAAATATTTTTTTGCATACCCTTCTGATTGCCATGCTTTAAGGGTACATAAAACCTGTCCTGCAAAGGCCTCATGAATTTCATAATAATCAAAGTCTTGAAGCTTCAAATTATTTCTCTCAAGTAGCTTTGATACAGCTACCGTTGGAGCCATAAGTAAACCATCACCATTTACAAAATCAACAGCAGCTACTTCTGCATCTACAAAACGAGCCAACAACGGCAATCCTTCAGCTTTAGCTTTTTGTTCTGAGGTTAGTATTACAACTGAAGAACCATCTGTAAGAGGAGTGCTATTTCCAGCAGTGAGTGTGCCTTTTTCAGATTTATCAAAAGCGGGTTTGAGTTTTTTTAATTTTTCTATAGTGGTATCAGCTCGTAAAATACTATCTTTTTTTAAACCCGCTGTTTCTATAATAAGATCATTATAAAATCCTTCCTCGTAAGCCTTGGCCGCATTTTGGTGACTTATAAAAGCCAACTCATCTTGCTCTGCTCGGGAAATATCCCACTCTTTAACCATTTTTTCACAATGCTCTCCCATAGAAAGACCCGTTTTAGGCTCAACTACTGCAGGAGTTGCAGGCTTTAATGCCGAGAAAGAAAATCCAGATAATATTTTGAGTCGATCTGTAAAGTTTTTTGCTGAGTTTAGGTCTAATAAAATTCTCTGCATTTTTTTTGAAACCATAATTGGCAAATCACTATTGCTATCAATCCCTCCGGCAATGCCCCACTCGATTTGCCCCAAGCTAATTTTAGCTGCTATATGCCAGGCAGTTTCTAAACCTGTGCCACAAGCTCTTTGCACATTATATCCAGGGGTGTAAGGGTGAAGGCCTGATTCTAAAACACACTCCCTTGTTAGATTCCAATTTGCTGAGCTATTCATTAACGCACCAAGGGCTACGTCACCAAATTGCTTGCCCTGCAGGCTATACTTTTTTACGAGCCCATGCAGCGATGCATTCATTAAATCTTTAGTGCTCATGTCATTGTAATAAGTCATTGATTTTACAAACGGAGTTCTTATTCCTACGGATACAAAGGCGGATTGATTCTTCATTAATTGGTCCCTTTATGTGATGGGTAGTTTTATGTCATGTTTCTGTTTGTACGGCTTTCTTTGTTTCTTTTTCTGTAATTCAATGAAAGGCTTTATTAAATACAAGGAGGGATTTTATGAAGTGCAGATGGATTCTGTCAATAGCCCTAGTTTTAAGTTCTGTTCACACTCAAGCTTCTATGTGGGATAAAATCCCCACAGAAACTGGCAATTACTGTAAAGATCAAGCCCGTGGCTTTATTCGCTACCTATTTGGTGATGATATTAAATTTTACAGCACAGCCACATCACAATGCTCTGGCCCAGCGGGCTGCGATATTAACATGTGGATGGAGGTTGATTTTTGTGATGGCTACCTTGTTGCTACGTATGCTCCTTACATCATGTGCTCACATCCACACTACGGCTCAATGCCCTTGTATATAAAAAGACTCTGGGCCTATGGCGAATGTAAGAATTTTTTGCCTAGAGACAAATATCCCACAAAAGAAACTACTTTCCCTTATATTCACAGCAAATAATTACAGACTTTGGAGTTATTGAGCTCATCAATAACTCCATATTTATTAAAGGACGCTGAATGTGATCTTAGTCTTTTGTTTTAAGACGGTCGTCGTTCTCGGAAATGAATTTTTGAATTTCATCAGCAATACCTAGAAGCTTTAACCACTGCTCTTTATACAGAGTGACGGGAAAACGCCCCATACCATAAACTGAAAGAGCTCCCTTTTCACTCACCTTCATTGAGAGCGTTCCTCGAGCTGGCTTATTTGTTTTAAGTGCTTGGTTTTCTGCTTTAAGACGTTCAATTTCTGCTTTTAAATCTTCAGACATATATGATCCTTTAAAAAAATTTGATAAATCATTATGTGCTAGTCAAAGTTAATGGTCAATGGAGTGTTGATTAAATATTCTTAATCTTTAAAAAAACTTCTCCATTAGTAAGCAATCAAAATAATGACCCTCAAGCTTTCTGTAGTGCTTAATACAGCCTGTCTCCAAAAATCCAAACTTTTTATATAATGCAATAGCTCCCAAGTTATCTGGATAAACATTAAGCTCTACTTTTTCTAAACCAATTTTTTGAGCATGCTCTAATACTGCATTTAGCAGGGCCGTACCAAGACCCTTTTTTCTGTGAGATTTTAAAACCCCCATTCCTAGATAGCCACGGTGACTAAGACGAGGGTTTGAAGATATGTGAATATCTGCCCAACCTACAACCTCATCTGTCTCTATTGCATAATAATTAGGCCAATAATTTGTAATAAGACTTTTCTGAAAATCTATAATTTGCTGCAAAGGAAAAGCTTCTATCATTTCAATATATACTTTTTCTTTAGCAACTTTATCTAAAGCAGAGTGAAAACTCTTAAAATATTTCTCTTCTGCATAGATGATGCTTATGGACATATCCGTATAAACTCACACTTGCCCTACTTTTAAGTCAACTGTTAAAACAAACATAGGAGATCCTCTTGTTAAAAAGAAAAAAAATATTTGGGCTAATATGGGCCTTTAGTGAGTTTGAAGAGCACCCTTCATTTTGGAGTCGTGGCATGTTTGGTTGCTTGGCCGCTTATTGCCATAACAGAATGGTCATGCTTCTAGCGGAAAACCCAGGCGACTCTCAATGGAAAGGGCAAAACTACGATTTTGACATTTGGAATGGAATTCTACTCCCTACTGAGCGCGAACATCATAATTCACTTAAAAAAAGTTTTCCTAATCTTGTCCCTCACCCCGTGCTCCCTAAGTGGCTTTATCTCCCAATGAACGCTGAAGATTTTGAAGATACAGCCGAGAAAATCGCTAAACGCATTTTACGAAATGACCCCTTATTAGGAATTTATCCTAAAGTTAAACCTGAGAAAAAAAATAAAAAACGTTCAGTTAAAAAATCTAAAAGCAAATCTAAGGTTAAAAAGAAAAAGTAGTGCAAATTCTGAACTCAGTTGAATGAGCGCGAATAATTATTAAGGACTTCTTAAAAAAGATTTTAATGTCATACAATTTTATTTGGGCTTCTTTTTATATTTAAATTTATTATGCGAAGAACAGAAAACGGTCTATACTAATAGTTATGAACTACTGGTTTATTATATTCATTTTTGTTTTTATCATGGGATTTTGGATCTTTTTCAGAAGCCCAAAAGAACAAAAAAGCCTTACGCTCTCAATGCTAAGATCTTTCTTGCCCTCTTGGCGATTTTTTGAGAACTTTGCCGAACCTCTCACTTTATACTATCGCACAAGTACAAATTCCGTAGATTTTACAGATTGGCAAAAACTCTCACACAAAAACAAACGTACAATTGGAAATTTATTTATTAATGCCAAAGGCAACTTAGAACTTGCCAATAACTCCATTCTTGAACACTTAGCATATGAAATAGATCAGAATCCCTCTGAACAAATAGTTAAAGTTTTTCGAACCACACCTTAC
>CAYMKD010000093.1:0-8516 GCA_964390435.1 uncultured Pseudobdellovibrionaceae bacterium
AATTACGTTTAATGATCTCATAGCGTAAATTATCTTTTGCTCTCATTAACCAATGACTGGCTTCTACTCGTGTTTGCCAGTCAATCAAGAAATCAGCAGAGAAATAGGCAAACTTTAATTGCAACTTTTTTATTTTTTAAAAGTTCTTTTAATCGGACTCCATTAAACTCTTGGCTTAAAGGCTCACAGCCCAATGATTTAAGACGAATGTGATTTGCCTCTTGATCCACAGGAATAAAATCAAGCAGACCAAAACGCCTGGGGTCCCTATAAATAAGCTTTAAGCCCGATTTAAAACCTAAAAGTACATGATCATGCTTTAGGTTATTGTCATCTTTTAACTCACGCCAGGTTCCTGTCATTCCAAGATGAGAGAGAATACTCCCTTTGGCCGTATCAAGTATTAAGAATTTTGCTCGTCTTCGCACCTGCGAGATTGGCTCATTAAGCAGGAGATTTAATTTTTTAATAGGAATATCAAAACGAAGTTTTTTAGTTCGACATTCGATTTGTGTAATTGGATCATTTTTTTTTATGATCTCATCAAGCTCTCGTCTTACACTTTCAACTTCTGGAAGTTCTGGCATAGGACACTTAACTACTTAATAGTACATATTATTGCAAGTGCTGTTCTTTCTGTAGTTCTGTCAGCAAGGTAATATGGCTTTCATGTGACTGAGCTGCATAGTGATGACGCGAAATATGAAGCTTATTTTTTAAATCCTAGGCAATTATTCTTTGTCTCAGCTTGTTAAGCCCTATTTGTCGTTTGCGCATATCTTAAAATTCAGAGATTATTCAAATTATGGATACTACGATAGAAAATCAAGCCTCGGCGAAAACTCCTGCAACAAATAATAATGGCTTTATAAGCCTGCTTTTTAATATCGTTATACCAGTCCTGATTTTAAATAAACTCAGCTCCCAACTAGGCGCTATGCCGGCTCTCATTTTAGGTTTAATATTTCCCCTAGGTTATGGCCTCTGGGACTACATTAAACATAGACAAACCAACTTTATCTCGGTTTTAGGCTTTTTAAACGTGAGTATCACGGGGGGCTTAGCCCTTTATCAGCTCACAGGGATTTGGTTTGCAGTGAAAGAGGCGGCCTTTCCACTTTTGATAGGCATTTTTGTATTTGCATCTGCGTTTAGAAAAAAACCTTTTATTGAAACTTTATTTATGAATCCCAATGTTATGCAGGTTGATAAAATTCTTACCCGACTTAAAGAACAAGGAGCTGAAATAAACTTTCATAAACATCTGCGACAAGCCACCATGCTCTTATCTGCATCATTTTTACTTAGTAGTTATTTAAATTTTGTCTTAGCACATAGAATCTTTATTAATATTGACACAAATCTTGAAGCCGAGGCTCAAGCTCAAATTCTCAATCAACAAATTGCCGAGATGACTTATAAAAGCATGCTTGTCATCACTGTTCCTAGCATGATTTGTCTTCTTGGTGTTCTCTGGTATTTGATCCATGGAATCCGTCAGCACACAGGTTTAAAAATGGATGAGGTTTTTAACCAATAAAAAGGTGCCAGGCACCTTTTTAATCTCCCTCTTCAATCTCACTATTGCCCTCTTCCATTTCTGGCATTGGCGGCATAACTTCTGGTTCAAATATAGGTGGTGCGCCCTCATAACCTTGCGGAGCTTCTTCGTAAGCTGGCACTGGAGGACGATTGCGAAAATTATCAATAGCACTAGAGCCATTCTGCGAGGATCCGCCAGCCCCTCCAGAAGAGCCTCCCTGGTTGAGCATCTTACGCTTTTTGATATCCGCCCGAGCCGTCGGTGTTTTTAAATCTAGCTCTTCTTCAAGTGTGACAGCCAAAGCCTCGGATTCACGAGCTTTCAGTTTTTGAGATTTTAAATAATCTTTAAGTTCCTGATCTTTTTCACTACGAATTTGTCGACGTGACTTTAAATACTCCTGCCATCCAGCTCCCGACTCGGGATCAGTGCTCATAGCTCGTTTATTTTTTAAATACTCAAGCCGTGATTTTTCATACTCTTGATCTGCTAAAGACTTTTCCTTATAGAATTGCTCTAAGCCCTGCTCACGCTTTTGGTCAGCCTCTCTATTTTTTTCTTGAACTTCATGAAAGCCCTTAAGACGCTGAGCCTCGTCGTTATAATCATACCAAGCACATAATAATAAGCTAATAAGCACTAAAAACTTTCGCCTCATATGCTAATTAATCTAGCAAAACTTCTCTCAGAGAGATAATAGCGACTCACGCAGCTGTGCATTAACTGTGAAATATCTCGACCTTAGGCTATCTAATTTGTATGAACAGGTGATGGATGTTTGGCAAAGCCTACTTATCTTTAGTTTAGAAACCATCTTAATCTTAGTGGCCATTGTTGTTGTGCTAGGTTTTATTTTTGCCAACCTCAATCGCTCTCAACATCATAACTTACTAGAGGTTGAAAAACTCAATAATAAGTACGATCGTATGCGTGAGGTTTTAGCCAGCAAGGCTCTTAGTAAAAAAAATCTAAAAGCTCTTCATAAAGAAAAAAAACAAAAAGAAAAACAGCATAAGAAATCACAAATTAAAAAACATATTTATGTTTTAGAGTTTGATGGCGATATCAAGGCCACAGCTGTTGAAAATCTTCGCCACGAAGTTACAGCCATTCTCACGCTTGCAAAACCTGACGATGAAGTTGTTGTAGTTATTGAAAGCCCCGGTGGCATTGTTCATGGTTATGGTTTTGCTGCATCACAACTAGAAAGAATTAGAAGCCATAAGTTAAAATTGACTACCTGCATTGATAAAGTGGCAGCCAGCGGCGGATACATGATGGCTTGCGTCGGAGATCGAATCCTCTCCTCGCGCTTTGCCATAGTTGGCTCTGTTGGTGTAGTAGCCCAAGTACCAAACTTACACCGTTTACTAAAAAAACACGATGTTGATTATCAAGAATATACTGCTGGTGAATACAAAAGAACCGTTAGCATATTAGGTGAAATTACTCCACAAGGAGAACAGAAGTTTAAAGAACAACTAGAAGCCACTCATATCCTATTTAAGGAGCATGTAAGCCGCTTTAGACATAATTTAGTCGTCGAGAAAATTGCCACTGGAGAATACTGGTTTGGTGAGCAAGCTCTTAAGCTTGGACTTGTTGATGAGCTCACCACAAGTGATGACTATTTATTGAGCTCCAGCCAGAATGCCGATATATATAAAGTCACTTACCACCATAAAAAATCCTTTAGCGAAAAAATCTCAGCAGCATTGACCCGTGTTCTGAGTCAAGCTTTTGAGAGTGCTTTAAATACTTTGAGCCAAAAAAATTCACCCCAAGCATAATTTTCTCAATTGAGATAAAAGCTAATTCTTTACTTTTATTAATAAATCACGCTAGATATATTCCTCGTTAGGGAGGTCTAAAAGACTGTGTCTGAAGTTTTATTAAGTGTTAAAAATTTAGAAACAACTTTTACTATGAAGGCCGGCAGCTTTAAGGCCGTCAATGACATCTCCTATGAACTTAAAGAGGGTGAAACTTTAGGTGTTGTTGGTGAGAGTGGTTGTGGCAAGTCTGTTACAGCCTACTCTTTAATGCGCCTGATTGAAAAGCCTGGCCGAGTCAGCGGTGGCACCATAAAGTTTGGCAATACTGATTTATTAAAAATCTCTGAAACAGAGATGGAAGACTGGCGCGGCGGACGCATGGCCATGATTTTTCAAGAGCCAATGACTGCTCTCAATCCTGTTTTAACTATTGGCTACCAAATGGATGAGCAAATCCGTAAACATTTAAAAGTAAGCCAAAAAGAGTCAAGAGATCGTGCTGTTGAAATGTTGAGTCTTGTTGGCATTCCTTCACCACAAGATCGTTACAATTCATACCCCCACCAACTCTCAGGCGGTATGCGCCAAAGAGCCATGATTGCAATGGCTCTTTCATGCGAGCCTAAATTACTTATTGCTGATGAGCCCACAACGGCGCTTGATGTCACTATTCAAGCACAGATATTAGAACTCATTCAGTCTCTACAAGAACGTTTTAAAATGACCGTTCAATTTATTACTCATGACCTTGGCGTCATTTCAGAAATTTCTGATCGCGTGATGGTTATGTACGCTGGACAAATCTGTGAAATTGCAGATTCTAACACTATATTTAATAAACCAACGCATCCTTACACTGTCGCTCTATTAAATTCTCTGCCTAAAATAGGCCAAAGAGTGAAGAGGCTTAAAACAATTGAAGGCTCAGTACCGCCACCCTTCGCATTACCTCCGGGCTGCCCTTTTCAAAATCGCTGCAGTCATGCAATTGAAGCCTGCAAGGTGCGCCCCCCATTAACAACTGTAAGCGCAGGCCACCAAGCCGCCTGTTTCAACCCTGTAAAATAAGAGGCAAAAGTGTCAGAAACTATTTTACAAGTTAATGATTTAAAAAAATATTTCCCGATCAGGAAAGGTTTATTACTTAGAGAAGTCGGCAATGTACGCGCGGTTGATGGCGTTTCACTCACAGTTCGAAAAGGAGAAACTCTAGGCCTTGTTGGCGAGAGTGGTTGTGGCAAATCGACTTTAGGTCGCACCATGATTCGTCTCTATGAGCCCACCGCAGGTGAGATCAAATTTAAGGGTCAAGATTTCTTAAAAGTAAATGGCGCTGACCTTCGCCGTCAACGTCAACAAATTCAGATGATTTTTCAAGATCCCTTTGCTTCTTTAGACCCACGTATGACTGTTGCGCAAATCCTTACTGAGCCCTACAAAGTTCATAATATGTTCACAGTTAAGGAGCGAGAAGAAAAAGCAAAAGAAATTTTAGAGATTGTGGGCCTTAAAGCCTCTCATATTAACCGCTATCCACATGAATTTTCTGGCGGCCAAAGGCAACGCATTAGCATTGCAAGAAGTATTGCTCTTGAACCTTCTTTAGTTATTGCTGATGAACCCGTTAGTGCTCTTGATGTATCTATTCAAGCACAGATTTTAAACTTACTTAAAGACCTGCAAGAACGTTTAGAACTCACTTATATTTTTATTTCTCATGATCTCTCAGTTGTAGAACATGTTTGTGACCGAGTTGCTGTCATGTATTTGGGTAAAATTGTTGAAATCGGTACTAGAGATGAGCTTTTTAACTCACCAAAGCACCCTTATACTCAAGCCCTACTTGCGGCAAAGCCTCAAGTAGGCAAGGGAAAGCGTAAAATTAAACGCTCTCTCTCAGGCGAGGTTCCAAGCCCGATTAACCCTCCGTCTGGCTGTACTTTTCATCCGCGATGTCCTTATAAAAAAGAAGAATGTGATAAAAAAATCCCGCTTCTCAAAGGGGTGGATTCAAAATCCACCACTCATGAAGTGGCTTGTTGGCTTTACTAGCCAAAGGAGTATTTATGACTAAATCATTGCTCACACTCATATTGAGTTTAAGTCTTGTAAGTGGTTCAGCAAATAGTGCTGTGCCAAATAATTCTGAGTTTAAAATCGGCATCTCGCAAGAGTTCGAAAACCTCAATCCTCTGATTATGACAATGCTTGCGACAACTTATATGCATTATCTAGTAAATCGTGCCCTCAACACTCTCGATACTGATGGCAAAACCTGGTACCCACAATTAGCTAAAGCAGTCCCTAGCATGGAAAATGGCTTAGCTAAATTTGTTGGTAAAGATAAGAAAAAAATTGAAGCTATTTGGGAAATTAAGGACGAGGCAAAATGGGGAGACGGCAAACCATTAACTTGTGCAGATTTTCAACTCTCACATAAAATCGCTTCAAGCCCTATGGTTTCAGTTGGTGAAAAAGAAGTCTATACCAGAGTAGAAAAAATCACTTTCGATCCTAAAACTCCTAAAAAATGTGTCTTCTTATATGAAAAAGCTAAGTGGGATTTTTACCAAATGCCACAGTTCTACCCGCTTCCATCTCACTTAGAAGCTGCGGTATTTACAAAGTATGGCAAACAAAAAGAGGGCTATGAGAGGAACTCTCTTTATGTAAAACAACCTACAAATCCAGGATTATATCTTGGCCCTTATATCATCTCAGAAGTAAAACTAGGTAGCCATATTACATTCGTACCAAATCCTCATTTTTATGGCGAAAAACCAAAAATACAAAAATTGATTGTAAAATTAATTCCTAACACCGGAACTCTTGAGGCTAACTTAAGATCACACACTATCGATGCCATATCTTCTGTGGGCGTTACTTTTGATCAAGCGTTAGCTTTTGATAAAAAAATAAAAGCAGAAAAACTTCCATACGAAGTTAGGTTTCAACCAAGCATTACTTATGAACATATAGCTTTAAACTTAGATAATCCTATTTTAAAAGACATCAAAGTTCGTAAAGCTTTGATATACTCAATTAACCGTCAAGATTTAACTAAAGCTCTTTTTGAAGGCAAACAAGTCCCTGCTGAGCATAACGTTTCTCCAAAGGATCCTTGGTATACTAATGATCCAAAGCAGATTGTTATTTATAACTACAATAAGCGTGAAGCCAATCGTCTACTTGATGAAGCTGGCTGGAAAATGGGCCCAGATGGCATTCGCGTAAAAGGAAAAGATCGCTTAGCACTTTCTTTTATGACCACAGCTGGAAATAAAACTCGTGAACTTGTACAAGTTTATTTAAAAGATCAGTGGAAGCAAGTTGGTATTGAAGTTACTATTCGCAACGAACCCGCACGAGTTTTCTTTGGCGAAACCACTCGCAAACGTGCCTTCCCGGCGATGGCTATGTTTGCCTGGATTTCTTCTCCTGAAAGTAATCCTCGCTCTACTTTAAATAGTGCAAGCATTCCAACAGCAAAAAATGGCTGGAGTGGCCAAAACGTATACGGCTGGAAAAATGCTAAAGTAGATGAACTTATTGAAAAAATAGATCTCGAGTTTGATGCAGAAAAACGCACAGCAATGTCTCGTGAGCTGCAGAAGTATTATACTGATGAAGTTCCTGCTATTCCCCTTTACTACCGAGCTGATGTGGCTGTAACTCCAACGAACCTTGCTAACTTTAAACTTCCTGGGCATCAGTTTTCTGAGACCAACAAAGTTGAAAATTGGGAATTAAAATAAGATGACCTCGTATATCACTCGGCGAATTATTCAAACTTTGGTAGTGATTGCACTGCTATCTTACTTTTGTTTTTATTTAATGACCCTAATGCCGGGTGATCCCGTAGATTTACTTATTAGTAGCAATCCAAAAATTACTTCTGAGGACGTTGCTCGCCTCAGAAGTTTATATGGACTAGATCAACCTGCTTATAAGCGTTACTGGAATTGGGTATCGACTATAGCCAGTGGTGATTTAGGCTACTCTCGTACTTACCGAGTTCCAGTTTCTCAATTACTTGGGCCAAGACTCGTTAATACTGCGATTTTATCTCTTTCTTCGCTTATTTTGTCTCTCCTTATTGCCATTCCCTTAGGGGTAATCTCCGCCCTCAAGGCGAATAGTAGGCTAGATTACATTGTGAATTTCTTCTCTTTTGCTGGGATCTCAGTCCCCTCATTTTGGCTAGGAATTGTACTTATCATTGTCTTTGCAGTTTGGCTCCCTTGGCTCCCAGCTGGAGGCACAGGAACCATTGGGAATGATGCTCCGACCACCTTTTTTGCTATGATTAGTGATCGAGCTTATTATTTGATTCTTCCCGTATGTTCTCTAAGTTATTTGCAAATTGGACGTTTCGTACGATTCACCAGAAGTGCCATGCTTGAAACTATGAGAAATGACTACATACGAACAGCAAAAGCTAAAGGGCTAAACTATCGAACAGTGGTATTTCAACATGGTTTTAGAAATGCGCTCATTCCATTAATTACCATCGTAGCTATTAGCTTTTCTAGTCTTTTCTCTGGTGCTTTGATTACTGAAACGGTCTTTGCTTATCAAGGCGTAGGTAAACTTGTTTATGACTCTATTATTGGCAATGATTTTAATGTTGCTATGGTTTCATTTATGATTTCTGTAATTGCAGTACTAGTTATGAATTTGGTTGCCGATATTTTATACGGCATTGTTGACCCACGAATCTCCTACTCATAGAGGCTATTTTAAATGCATGCAGTAATAACTGATAAACAAAGAATTGCAATTGAGAAACCACAGCCCATGTGGAAGATTGTTTTAAGTCAATTTGTTGATCATAGACTTGCGGTTGTTGGTTCATTTATTATTTTATTTTTTATTACGATTGCCCTATGCGCACCTCTTATAGGAAAATTAGTGGGCCATAATCCCGACGATCAAAATGTGTTTAATCGCTACAAGCCTTTAATGAGCCAGATCTATATTTCTACGGATCAAAGAGAATCGGAAATCGATCGGTTTCAGAAAAATCACCCTGACGAAGCTGCTAAAATTCAAGAAAAATTAATGAGTGAAAATCTTGTCACAAGTACAAGGGCTGAAGATGCCATTTATGATTTAGCTTTAAACTTTGAACCGCCAGAAGCTAGAGAAATTATAAAAAAAATTGGCGACTCCAGTTTAACTAAAAATCTAGATCAAGT
>CAYMKD010000094.1:0-8506 GCA_964390435.1 uncultured Pseudobdellovibrionaceae bacterium
TTATCATTGCTCCTAATGCAATAAGAGAGAAAAATAAAATTGCATTAAAACTTAAATTTAACATTACACCATCAGTGGGTTTTAAAAGCACCACCAAGGCCACACACACTAAATAAGAAAATCCAACACCATCAAATATTAATCTTTTTACCATTGAGCCACTCATACCCCACCCTAATTTATATGAACTTCTTTGGCACCCTGGCCATAAATTTGCTCAAACCATTTTTCGTCTATTGCTTTTGGATCACCTTCATAAACAATCTCACCCGCTTTAAGCGCAATCACACGCGTGGCATACTGACGAACGAGACTCAAGAAATGCAAATTACAAATAATTGTGATCCCTAATTCTTGATTTACTTTTTTTAAGTAATCCATCACCGTATGACAAGTTGCTGGATCTAAACTGGCTACGGGCTCATCAGCTAATAAGAGTTCTGGATCTTGACAAAGTGCACGTGCGATAGCCACACGCTGCTGCTGTCCACCTGAGAGCTGATCAGCTCTGATCTTTGCTTTTTCCGCAATCCCCACTAGTTTTAAATATTTTAGAGCTTTGGCTTTATCTTCATCACTAAACATTCCTAAAACACTTTTAAAAGAAGAAACTAAAGCTAGACGCCCCATAAGTACATTGCTCATCACCGTATGACGAGGAATTAAATTAAAGTGTTGAAAAATCATTCCAACTTTTTTTCTTAAACTTCTAATTTCAGAACCTTTAATTTTGGCTATATCTATGCCTTGAAAATCCACTTCACCTGAAGTGGGGTCGTGGAGTCTGTTCAAACATCGAAGCAATGTTGATTTGCCCGAACCGCTTAAACCAATAATAACTAAAAATTCACCTTTTTTTACATCAAAACTAACACCTTTAAGAGCACTGACTCCATTTGGATAGGTTTTAACTAAATTGCGAACTTTTAAAATCGACTCCGAAGTTGACACTATTTTTTCTCCATAAGTTCTTGAGCTGATTTGCCAAGAGTTTTTAGCATCGTACGCACACTTTCATAGTCTTTATCCGTAGCTAACTTAAGATCTGTCACCCCATAAATTTTATCAAAAGCATCTTTACCTTCAGGAGTTGCCACAAACTTCATAAAAGCATCTACTAGATTTTTTTTGATTTCTTCCGGCATATCTTTTCTAAAAACAATAGGATCGTTAGGAATAGGTTCAGTGAGTTCGATAATTTTAATTTTCTTTTCTACATCTGGGAACTGAGTTTTCACCAAGCGTCTGGCATCTTGAATTTCATCTTTAAATGGCGGTGAGTAAAATGTAGCCCCAGCATCAACTTGCCCTTGGTAAATCATAGTGACTACGCTGTCGTGGCGCATGGCAAAGACAGTATCTTTAGGTTCGATTTTTTTATCTTTTAGAACTTTAAGGGGCAACAAATAACCAGACGTTGAAGCTGGATCTACGAAAGCTAACTTTTTTCCTTGAATGTCAGCCAGAGTTTTTATCGGTCCATCAGATTTAGCAATAAACTGCGCTTGGTAGGTAGGAAGTCCATGACGAATTACAGTCATGCGGGCTTCAGCACCATATTTATCATGAGCTAATACATATCCAAAAGTATTCATAGCTGAGACATCGGCGCGCTTCGTGCCGAAGGCTTCTACAACTGCAATGAAACTTGCAGGGATGGCGACTTCAAATTTGTAAGGAGTGTTTTTTTCTAAAAACTCTTTCATCATTTTAGAACTATCTTCGATAACTTTGACATCAACTGAAGGAATGAAAAATAATTTAATTGGATTCTCCGCAGAGCCAAGCTCAGCCTTCTTGCTTGTGCAACCGATTGATAAAACCAGAGCGATTAGAATAAATGTTTTTTTCATCAAGAACTCCTTGCTTTGACCAACGCAGCATTAACAAAATCCAAGCCTTACGCCAAGAAAGAGTTGCAAAACCTAACAGAAATGATAAATCAAAATAATGACGCAGCAGATAAATATACTTGAAGATTTGCTCAAACTTACAGAGAGCCACGGGCCGGAAGTTTTGGTTGTCTTTGACCTTGATTCGACTCTCTATGATGTGAGCCCCCGCATCACAAAAATCATTCATGATTTTGCAAATGAGCCTCAGTGGCAAAAGCTCTACCCAGAGGAATGTAAAAGGCTCAGCACCGTAAAGCTTGAACGCGGCGACTGGGGGATTAAAAAGACTCTAGAGCGCCAGGGCTTTACAACCAAAGATATGAAGCTCATTGAGGCCGTAAGGGATTATTGGTTTTTACATTTTTTTGGCAATGAATATTTAAAATACGATAAGCCCTACGAAGGTGCGGTTAAATATGCAAAGGACTTAGCGCAAAGAGGAGCGACCATTCGCTACTTAACTGGACGCGATCAACATCGCATGGGCGAAGGCACGATTACCAGTCTCAAACAGTGGGATTTCCCACTCAGCAATAATATGCAAGAGCTCATACTTAAACCCCACAAAGAATTAATTGATCATGATTTTAAAAGAGATTGGTTTCGAGATGTTCTACATCAAAACTATAAGCACACTTGGTTTTTTGAAAACGAACCTTTAAATATTGAAGTCCTTATTAATGAGCCAACATTAAGTCATATTGATATTATATTTTTTGATAGCACTCACTCTGGCCGCGCTGAGGCTCCTCACCATTTACCTAAGATTGTAGATTATCGGTATTAATTGCTAAAATTTCTTGCTCTAAAAAAATAAGTTCTGTTTAATCATAAAAACTAAAAGGAGTTATTATGAAAAAAGTTTTTGTATTTGTTCTTTCAGTCCTATTGGGATCTTCTGTTTTTGCCTGTATGGATCATAATAAATATGAAGTGAAAGTAGATTTAAAAATTAAAGGCAAAGCTTTTCCGACATTTCAAGCTACGACAAGTGAGGGTGAAAAAGCACAAATTACTCAAGAAGTTGACGGTGTAAAATCATTTGTAGAAGTAATTGCTACAGATAAGTCTACGTCTACAAAAAATGCAATAATGATGAGTTTCGTTGTTGGCACTATTAATAAAAAAGGTGAAAAAACGATTATTGGCTCTCCTCGAGTAATAGCTCTGAATAAGCATGAATCTCAAGTTTCAGCAGGCCAGGAACAGAGCGCTCCTGATTATGAATTGACAGTTACCCCAACAAGAATAAACTAGGACAAAAGGTACCCGGTACCTTTTGTCCTGCGCGGTGTGTTTAGATTTTTAAAAGCTTTGGCCACGCAAGAAAAAGCGAGGCCAAAATAAGAGAATGATTGATGGTGCCTTTTTGCACATACTTCTCCACTTCCTCAATACTTAAAGTGTGAATTTTTAAATCTTCAAAAGCATCTGGCTGAGAATTTGAAACCTGTTTACAATCTAATGCTAAAAAAGAATAAAGCTTATTATTTAAAAGAGCTGGGTTAGGATAATGCATCGGCAGCTCTTCAATCCGCTTTGGCTCATACCCTGTTTCTTCCTTAAGCTCACGAAGAACTGCGGCTTCGGGTTTTTCTTGAATATGACGATCTATATTTCCACCTGGAATCTCTAAAGTCACAATCCCCGCTGCATGACGATACTGTTCAACAAAAATAATTTTTTTATCTTCAGTGAGCGCCACTACATTCACCCAATTAGACATCTCTACTACATAATAACCTGGCATCTCACGGCCATCTGGCAGTTCGCAAATATCTTTGCGCAGCTTTGTAAAGCCTACGTTGATGAGATCTACAGAATTTTTAGTTTTCCAAGCTTTAATTGAGAACATAAGGCTTATTTGCCTTTAATCCTTTGATTTAGTAAAGATAAAAAGACCGAAAATCAATAGACCTTGCTTTGATTCTCACTTGCCTTTTGAGATAGTTCAAAGTGGACCTTATCATGGATCCGCCATCCAGGCTGGCTCGCTAAACTAATGGTTGCTATTGGTGGATTCTTTTTAAGTGGATCTGGTGGATGGGGCTGGTGTTATTCTGGCTAATTATTGAAATGAAGCGAACGATTCAAGTGGAAGAAGCTTATCTAAATTCTTATATGCCTGAGTACTCTCTTTACAAAGAGAGTACTCGCAGACTTATTCCTTATATTTATTAGATTAAAGAAACACTCGATAATCTGTTTTAAAAATCTTCGCAAGTTTTTGTGCTATTTTTTTTCCTAGGGAGCGACTGCCATTCTCCCAAGCAGAAACCCAAGATTGCGGACAATTTAATTTTTGCGCCAATTCAGTCTGTGTTAAACCATCGCGAGTGCGAAATCCCCTAAGAACAGAACCCGATTTGCCATATTCTAGATGAACATCTCTAAGAACGGTACTAGAAGGAATAAAATCATCCATTCGATATTCCTCCAACAGAGACTCAATACTGTCTGCTTTCTCTTGGGGTACTAAAAAAAGGGACCGCCTTTTTCCTTCTACCGTAATTTGAACTGATTTAGTACGGCGCGTTTTCATGGGTGCCGACATAGTAAACCTCCAGTATTCGTATTTTCTTATCAATTGTTTCCCAACAAACTACATAAGTAGGTCTTCCCGACTTAATATGACAATGGAATTTTTCTCCCTGGCTTTTTAGTTTTCCAAAATTCTTCCAACCAGGCACCATGGGTCCTTTAATTTCAAGTTCTGCCACTAAAGCTGACACGATACTTTGAATATCATGAGAAAGTTTACTGGTCTGCTTAGCTGCCTTCCTACTGAAACCCACTTGCCACACATTTCATATATACCTCATTTTGGTATAAAATGTCAATAAATGGTATAATTTGTAAAAGCTTATAAGCGTTGTCTGGATCAACAGCAAATTTCAATTAACAACGCGGAGCAATAAGAAAGTGCGCCTGGCACCTTTTGGATTTATTGGGTAAAAGTTTTAAGTATGTCTCTACATATTGTTTCAACTCCAATAGGAAATCTCAAAGATATCACTTCTCATGCTTGTGAGCTTTTATCCCAATGTGACTTAGTTATCGGCGAAGAAAAGGCTGAAGCAGAAAAGCTTCTTAAAAGACTTAAGCTGCCGCCAAAACCCATGGAGTTTTTAAACGAACACACAAAACCAGAGGAAATTGCCGATCTTGCTAAGCTCTGTGTTGATAAAAAAGTGGTCTTGATCTCTGATTGTGGCACACCTGTATTTTGTGATCCTGGTTCTCAACTCATTGCCCTTTGTCGTAATCAAAATATCTCGGTCACAGCAGCTCCAGGAGCTTCTAGCCTCATGACGCTACTAAGTCTTAGCAGTCAAAAAATTGAAGATTTTTATTTTGCTGGATTTTTACCAGCCCATGCAGAAACAAGAGATTTAAAACTTAATTCTCTTAAAAATTGGCCTGGCACTTTAGTGTTAATGGATACACCCTATCGCTTAAGTCGCACTATTGCCGATCTTGCTTTTACTTGGCCTGAGCGGAAAGCTCTACTTGGCTTAAATCTCACAATGCCTGAAGAAGAAGTTTTTGAAGACACACTTTTTAATTTAAGTAAAAAAGTTGCAGATAAGAAAGCAGAGTTTATCTTGCTCATTTATGGAGGCTCTCATGCAGTTCCCACAAAAGATGTTGCTACTCGGTTCAGGAGAACTCGGAAAAGAATTGATCATCGCAGCACAAAGACTCGGTCTCACAACCATCGCCGTTGACCGTTATGAAAATGCTCCCGCCATGCAAGTGGCTGATCACTCTCGAGTGATTGATATGCTCGATGGCGATGCAATAGAAAAAATAGTTAATGAGTTTAAACCTGACTTTATCGTTCCTGAAATTGAAGCTATCAGAACTTCAAAGCTTCTTGAGCTTGAAAAAAAAGGATTTAATGTCATCCCCTGTGCTTACGCCACAGATCTAACCATGAATCGTGATAAAATTAGAGATCTAGCAGCAAAAGATAAAATGCGCACTGCACGCTTTGCTTATGCTCATAGTTCTGATGAGCTACAACAACAAATTAAAATCGTTGGCCTACCTTGCGTGGTAAAACCCGTAATGTCCTCATCTGGCAAAGGACAATCTGTTGTTAAAAAAACCACAGATATTCTTAAGTCGTGGGAATATGCTTGTAGCAACATGCGTGGGGATCAAAAAAAAGTTATTGTCGAAGAATTTATTGATTTTGAATTAGAGATCACTCTTCTTACAATTCGCACAAAACAGGGTAAAACTCTCTTTGCTCCGGCCATTGGTCACAGACAAGAACGAGGTGATTATCAAGAGTCTTGGCAGCCAGCAGCTCTTTCGCCTTTAAAATTAAAACAAGCTCAAAAAATGGCCAAAAAAATTACCGACCGACTTGGGGGGTACGGGCTTTTTGGAGTTGAGTTTTTTTTAACTAAAAAAGAAGTGATCTTTTCTGAACTCTCACCAAGACCACATGATACCGGTATGGTCACACTCATCTCACAAAACTTATCAGAGTTTGAACTTCATCTAAGAGCGATATTAGGTCTCCCTATTCCTGAAATTAAACTCTACGGACCATCGGCTTCTGCTGTGGTGCTTGCAGATAGAGAATCTGAAAAATTCCACTTTGCTGGAGTAGAAAAAGCTCTAGAAAAAAAAGGCACAGAAGTGCGAATTTTTGGCAAACCCTCCACACGGCCCTATCGCCGTATGGCCGTAACTCTAGCACGCGCTAAAACAATAAAAGAAGCCCGAGCATTGGCTCAGGCTTCGGCAAAAAAAATTAAGATTATTTATTCCTAAATAAAACTTATCTGTAGTTATTGCTGCAATCAAAGTAATAAGTGGCACCAACTAACTTCATAACTGTTTGATCTAATTCATCTAAATAAATTTTTCCAACCCTAAAATTTGTTTGCGTATTGGGCATTGGTTCAAATATTAATGCTACATCATAAGAAACACCCGTTACATTACCAGAAAAAATAAGCTCTTCACCTTCTTTAATTTCAACGTAATAATTATCACGGAATCCCTCTACAGGCTCTCTGCTAGAAAGATTTCTAACATAAAGAGTAGCCCCCTCAGAATCAAAATTTCCTATGCACTCATAAGTCTCAGCACTGGCCATTGAACTTAGAAAAAAACAACTTATTAATATAAAAAATCTCATCTTAATCCTCCAAATATTTAGATTTATCTTTAAAAATTACTTACAGTATCCAATGTGAGAAGTATTGATATTTTCATTTTACTTTCTTTTTATTACCTATCTAAACTATATAATTCGAAAAATTGTCGTAACAGATTTTATGCCTAACTATGTTTATTTTTTTATTTTCTGCAAAACTTCCATCGTATTAGATGATTTTTTGGTGTTAAATTTTCAACGATCAACGCTCTATGTTAGATCTAAAGTGATGAATAAATCTCTACATAAGTTATTTGGTATGACTTTTGCTCATACATTTCTTAAAAGAGACACAATGATACCGATTGCAAGGGGGTGATTCCATCAGGACTAAAAAACATAGCAAGAGTTTATTATTATTTAATAATAAACTGATTATTAATAATTATTAAGCCAAACCATGATTAATTAAAAGGAGATATTAAATGAAAGGTTTAGTTTTTACTTTATTATTGGCTGTATTTTCAACAAGTGTTGCACAAGCAAGTTTTTATTGTCCACCAGAAGTTCCGGATCCAGTTGCCGATTGGATGTATGCAAAAGGTTATAAGTCTCCATCTATTGGTGATATGCAAACTTATCTACGCTATAGAGGATATTCATCTCCTTCTCTTACAGACGCCTATGATTTAATGAGAAAAGAAGGTTTCTATTATGGGCGAAAAGTTGTGCCTTATGCGGTTGATCGTTGGATGAGATCAAAAGGTTACCAATCTCCATCAGCTGGTGATATGCAAATATACTTACGTCATCTTGGATACAACTCACCTTCATTAGGAGATGCGTTTAGACAAATGAGAAGTGAAGGATTTTGCCACTACTAGTAAGCTTTTAAATTTTCTTAAGCATTGTTTAAACAACTTTGCTAACTAACAGTTAACTATAAACCCCAACTTAAATCCAGTTGGGGTTTATTTTTTAAACTCTTAAAGTGAGTGTTTGTGGCAAGGGTGCAACTACTGTAACTCCTGAAGGTACATCTTTTGTTACCACAGCATTTGCTCCAATTCGACAGTCATCACCAAGAGTGATGGGTCCTAAAATTTTTGCTCCTGTGCCAATCAAAACGCGATCACCTACTGTCGGATGACGTTTAACTGGCTCAAAACGAGTGCCGCCCAATGTGACACCATGAAATATAATGCAATCATCACCGATGACAGCAGTTTCTCCGATTACAACTCCCATGCCATGGTCAACAACGAGTCTTCTGCCAATTTGGGCTCCTGGGTGAATTTCAATTCCTGTTAAAAATCTGCCAATCTCCGCAAGTAAACGAGCTAAAAAGTACAAATGAATTTTATAAAGAAAATGCCCAACGCGATGAAAAAAAATTATTTTAGGACCTGGATAAAGTAGGATGATTTCAAAATAAGATTTAGCCGCCGGATCATAGGCCTTATAAGCTTTAAGAAATTCTTTTAAATCCTGGCAC
>CAYMKD010000095.1:0-8441 GCA_964390435.1 uncultured Pseudobdellovibrionaceae bacterium
AGGTTTTTAGCAGCTCATCAGCCAGATATTCTTTGTCTACAAGAGACAAAAGCCCATCGTGAACAGGTTGAGGAGGCCACGCAAACCCTTGGCATGGCGCATGACTATTGGTCTTCAGCTGTGCGTAAGGGTTATTCGGGTGTGGCTACGTTCTCCAGTGTAAAGCCCTTATCGGTGATAAAGGGTATGGGGCAGTCTGAGTATGATCAAGAGGGGCGTTTTGTTGTTTCTGAGTTCAAAGATTTTGATTTGTATAACATTTATTTTCCCAATGGTGGTTCAGGAGATGAGCGTCATCAGTTTAAGCAAAAGTTTTTAATCGATCTGAATAAACACTTAGAGAAAAAAATTAAGCAAAAACGTGAGATCATCGTTGTTGGTGATTACAACGTAGCCCATAAAGAGATGGATGTTTATGACCCTGTTCGCTTAAGCACGGTGAGTGGTTTTTTACCTGAAGAGAGGCAGTGGTTTGAAGAGTTTCTAAAACTAGGTTTTGTAGACACTTTTAGACATTTTCATCCTGAAGCAAAGGATCGTTATTCGTGGTGGTCTTACCGAGAGTTAGCTCGTATTGGTAACAGGGGATGGCGGATTGATTATATTTGTGTTACCAAGGGGCTGTTGCCGCGGCTGAAGTCGGCAGATATTTTGGATCAAGTCGAAGGTTCAGATCACTGCCCAGTTGTGGCCACATTTGATGGAGAATTATAAATGCCATTTTTGATTTTTATTGTTTGGCCCATTTTAGAGGTTTTTTTAGTCATTGATATTGCTGAACAATGGGGCTGGGGAAATACATTTTTGTATTTGATGTTTGCAAGTGTGTTCGGGATTTATGCTCTAAAATATATTGGTCAAAAGATGATGCTTTCAGTGCAAAAAATGTCCACTCAAGGAGTTGGCGCGAGTGATATAAAGATTTTGCATCAGCTTCTGTTAGCTTTAGCAGCGCTCTTGCTATTTATTCCAGGATTTGGCTCAGATATTTTTGCAGTTGCTTTGGCGCTTCCAGGGCTTAGGCATTTATGGATTTATATGTTTGGCACAAGACTTAAAAAATTTGCAAGCTCTGGAAGAGCGCAAAGTTTTGTATTTTCAATGGGCCCGATGGGGGGAGCTTTCTATAAAAATAAAACCGAGGGCTTTGGTTCTTTGAATGAGGAGTTTTTTAAGGATCAGTTTTCAAGATCGACTCGTCCTAACAATGATCCGAATGTGATTGATGTAGAAGCTGTTGAAATTAAACCACATGATGAGTTGAGTGCGCCCAAGCCAAAGATAGATGACTCTAATTAAATCTTAAATAAATATACCCGGTTTCTGACTATATTCTGCTATATAGGCTTTAGTCTTAGCCTCAAAGACCAGTAATTGCTCCTGTACAGGCCACATAAGACTATTCAGCTATATTGCTGCACCTCAAAAGAACTAAGATTAAAAGATGACCCGTTTGAGTATCATTATAATTGCTATGTTTTTGTTAGGAGTGAGTTCTTGTCCAACTAAGACCCCCCGTAAACCGGCGTCTGACTTTGTTGCGACACCACAAGCTTATGTGGCCCCACCAGCTCCTGCTGCTGAGCCTAAAAATTGTTTTAGTATGGAGCCATTTGAGGCAGCACTGTCAAAGTATAGTGATCCAAAATACCGCAATTGGATTAAGCAATCAGCTGAGCTAGCCATTTATTTTCAAGCAAAAACAGGAATGCCTGCCTCGGTGATGGTCGCTCAAAATGCCCAAGAAGGTGGTTACAAGATATCATCTCCATACATTGAGTTTGGTTTGATCTGTTCAAAGGGTAGCGGAGGGTTTTCTAGAGAGTTTGAGTTTAAAGATGGCACTAAAACTCAGTTTCAAACAGGTTCATGTAAGACTGTAAAGACTAAATCGGGCAAGGTTCAAGGGCATTTTCGAACCTACCCAAGTTACAGAGATTCTTTTGTCCATTATATTCAAAATCTCTTTGAGAGTGGTTACTATGACTCTAATGTTTTAAAGGTAATTCCAGAAAACTTCCCGCCTCCAGCAAGCCCCCAAGATGTTTTGCATCAAATGGATCGAAGTAACTATTGTGATCCAGATATGGATGTACCAGGAAAAGAATGCAATTCAAATGGTATGACTTATGCCAAAACATTAAAATCTATTATGAATAGTTTTAACCTCGGAGCACTAGACACAATGGATATATGTGATAAAACATTTTATGCTAGAAATAATCTGCCAGAGCCTGTAGGCGGGGCTAAAGCTAACACGGCTACGCAATCAGGAACGTCTACGACGAAGGGTAAAACTAAGACTCCTGTAGGAGAGGCGCAATAATGAAAACTTTTATTAAATTCTTAGGATTTTTGAGCCTGTTCTTTTTTGGTAAATCTCTTTTAGCTGCTCCCCATTTTAAACTAAAACCCAACTGTCCAGCTGAGATATTTTCAACTTGGACCGAGGCACAAAAAAGACGAGTAGTGGATTGTGGTGAGGTAGATAACCACTCTGGGAAAAGAGCTTTTTTCGTTGTCCAAGAAAATGAAAAATATAATTATGAGATTGAGTTAGCTTACTATGTAGCAACTTCTTCGGGAAAGCTGCCAACTAAAGCTATTCAAATAAAAAAGAGCATCGGAGAGATAAATACAAAAACTAAAGAGCTTTTAAGATTTCAGGTTAACGGCAAAGTTCATTCCTCTTACGTTGCTGATATTAACCTTGATGGCAGTAAGGATTACATTGTTCGAGTTGTAAATACGGCTGGTGGAGCTCTATTTGCGGTGAGCTATGATCAGGATTCGAAACAAATAAAATACGTTCAATTTCAAAGGCCAGAGCCAGGAGCATCCAATAAATTTATAAGTGATGATTATTTAAATCATATTGAAATAGGTATTGTGCAAATAGCTTTAGGGAAAGATGGCAAGAACAATAAAATAATGGTTCCTAAAAGGTCCAACGTAAGACTTGTTTCACGCATCTTCGAACTTGATCCTAAAACTCACGCCTTCATTCAAAAGTAATAGGACAAAAGGTACCAGGTACCTTTTGCTTGACACGGCATTTAAGGAAAAGGTGCCTGGCACCTTTTAAGGGCAGGCAGTTTTGGACGGCATCGGGTCAGCTTGATCTTGGCAGCGAGCATAGTAAGGTGAGCATTTAAGTCTGACATGAAAATGTGTACTGTGCCCATCCCATGGCTGTAAGCGAGCCATTACCTCTTTGTCTAAAGGATTGTTGAGGATATTATTTTTTTTAGCCCAAACGCAAAACCCTTTATTTTTAAGGGTATGACTTATAAAAATACGATTAACTACAGAAGAGGATTCGCCGTTTTTATTTTTATATGTTTGACTAACAAACATTCTAAAAAGATTCCAATTTCTTTCGTAGTCAAAATCTTCTCTTAACTTACCATTTGCAAGAGACTGATTATTTTGATTTTTATCTAAATACATAATATCGATATCAAGACCATTTTGGTGACTGTTGTGTGCAACGCCACCGCCACGTTTTTTAGCAATTTGTCCGATTACAAAAGTAGAATTTTCATAAAAATCAGCAAAGGTCATGGCGGCTTTTTTAATATACTCAATAGTCATGCCAGCGCCAAAATTAACTTTTGAATTTACAAAAGCCTGTCTGAAGCCAACGCCATTTTTTGGAAGTTCGCTGCTCTCATAGATTTCTCCATCATTATATTGGTCAATGGCTTGTCCACCACCAGTGAGATTTAATGGTTTTAAATTTGTAAAACTTGTAATCAACCCCTGACTGTTAACATCGCCAACAATGGGGGCTGGCAAATCAACAGTGATGGGTTTATTGGGTTTTTCAGGCGGTGGGACTACAGGGAATGTATTTTCATGATTGGTGCTTGGTTCATGTTGTTGAGCTGCAGACTCACTTGAGGTATTTCCAACTTGATCTGGAGCAGGTGGTTGAGCCATATCTTCTATTTTTTCGACTTCATCATTAGCTGTCTCAGGTAAGCTAATTAATGTATTTGTAGAGGGAGCTGAATTTGGTACGCCTACGTATTCACCAGCAGTATTTTTACCAGTTAATGGATTGTCATCACCTTCCTCGCTTCCATGATCGAGTAAAGAAATGCCATCATCTATGTGCGGCTCATTAGTTTCTTCTGATCTTAAAGGTGCATGAGTTACGACCACAGAATTATTGGGAACAAATTGAATGCGTTTTCGTTGGTGGTTCACAACATAATAAACATCTACGAAAATACGATAGCAAGTTCCGTAATCAATACAAACAGCAGTCGCTGCTAAGCGATCTCTGCCATTTTTAGGATTTGTATCTTTAAGGTCTGCAGTCCAATCTGACTTTAGATTACCTTGTAATTTTATGATTTCAGACTTGTTACCCCAATGAACTTCAACTTCAAAAGCCACTTTGCCTTCATCTAAATTCGCGGCACTTTTTGCTCCTGAAAAACGATATTGTTGAGATGTTGATGTATTTTGAGAGGCTGCATTTGAGCCTCCAGTAGACTGATCAGCCACTGGAGAAGAGCTTTTTGGTGGCGGTGCGGGTTGGGTAGTCTCGGGCTCACTAGGGGTTTCATCAGCGGCAAGGCCTTGTTTAATTGCAGGTCTTGAGGGTTCTAGGGCAGCAGTTGGCTCTTGTAACTTAGCTTCCATTTCGGTGCTGATTTCAGATGAATTATAATTAGTCCCGGTAGGGCCACAGGCCACAAGGTTAAAAAATAAACCTAGAAATGTACTTGTAACTAAAAGCCTCTTCATACGTACTACCTCCATGAGTGGAGTCCTTCCTTAAAACTAATCAGCAAATTAAGAGCCAAAAAAACAAAGTGTGAGAAGCCTTTTGTTTTGATTTGAGACATGCCGCTTAGTCTCGAGTGACATTCCTCGGCAACTCCTGACAAAAGGTGCCAGGCACCTTTTCCTTAAACAGCGCGTAGGACAAAAGGTACCTGGTGCTTTTTGTCCTATTTTTTAAGAGCAGATTCTAAGTAACAAATGGAGATGCCTTCAAGGTGATCCTCTGTACTGTAGAGAGAGGGCCTGACTTTAGAAATATAGCGTGATTCAGTGCTGCGAATTAAGAAGAGGCGGCCTTGATTATCAATGACGGCATCATCCCAAAAAGAGTTATGTAAATATACAATAGCAAGGCTTTTGTTAGATTCGCCTATAAGAGCATATGGAACACGCAGTGTTTTTAAGCCCTCACTGTAATACAGAGTGGATTTTTCGAAAAGTAAGTTAAATCTAGAAATAGACTTATTTGAGACCATAGATTTATCGTCTGTTTCATAACGACAAATAAATGATTTTCCATCAAGTTGTTTTAAATCTGGTTTAATATGGCCGCCACTTTCTAAGCCGGCTGTAGCTTCTACAAGAACTTCTTCAAAAGTAAATTTAGGCACGATATTTAACTCAAGTTCTCTGGCCTCTTGTTTTTTCTTTTCCTCTGCAATTCTCTTTTCTTCGGCTTCTTTTTTTTGTTGTTCAAGTTGTTGTCGCTCTTGTTCTATCTCAAGAGCAAGCTGTTGCTTCATGTCTAATTTTTCTTTTATAAGTTTATTTGCTTCTTCTACAAGCTCTTGAGAGTAAGTATTAAAATCCGCAAAGTTAGCGATATTTATATAACTAGTATATAAATTTTTAGTTAGATCATAATCTTTTAATGAATTGTTTGAAGACCAATGAGGTGAGTTCGTATTCTTATCTAGTTTAAAAATAACAGCAGCTTGTGCTCCTGACTTTTGCTCTGTAAGCAAAGCTAGCAAATCATTGGATTTAGCCAAGTATACAACAGATACAACAAAGTCTTCATTTAGAAAATTTGCACCAACAGTTCTAACTCTTCGTTTTTCTAAAACGGTATTGTCACGTATTTCACCTTTAAGAAGAGTAAGCTCTCTATTATTATCGAGAATTAAACCTTTAGACTTGTTTTTATAAAAGCTAAATAAATAAAAATTGATACTGACAACTATCAGCCTTGTATCAGTCTGCGTAGACATCAGCTTAGCAGCTTTTAACTGAGCAGAAAGGCTTTTATTAATAGACTTATCAATACTGTAATTAGAGTCTAGTTTGCTTCGCACTAAGCTTTCTAGAGCTAAGTCAGATCTCTCTTTCTTTTTTTGTGCTATTTTTAAGTCTTCTTGTTTTTTAATCAGCTCATAATCAGTTTCTACAGCATCTTCACCTAAAATATCTTCAAAACTAACTGAACTACCACTTTGTCGATCAGAATCTTGAGAGCCTTCATTATTATGAGAGTCATTATTTGAGTTATCTAGAATAGGAGCTGCCGGAGCAGGGCCTTTTTTTTCATCATCTTGTGTGCAAGCACTCACTAAAAAAGTCAATGCAGTCAGACCGATTATCAGCTTGCTAGATCTCATAAACTCACCTCATAAAATCAATGGACACTCTAATTCATTAATTTTTATGCAGGTTTAGTGCCTAATTGACGGGTGCTTTAAATTATTCTCTAGAGTTAAAAGAGCATAAATTGTCACTTTTATATTATTTTAGAACCAATTTCGGCGCCAAGCTTGATAGCGCTCAGCAAGTTTAAGTAACTTTGGAGAAACCTGACTCTTGCGCCACTGTCCGGCCGCTGCCTTATTAGCTTCAGCAAGAGTGGGGTAGGAGTGAATTGTTCCTAAAATTTTATTGAGCCCTAAGCCATGCTTCATAGCAAGAACAACTTCAGCCATAAGATCACCAGCATGAGGGCCGACCAGCGTTGCTCCAATAATTTGGTCTTTACCCTTGGGAGTAAGAAACTTCACAAAACCATAGTTACTGCCATCAGCTACGGCGCGATCCTGACCACTTAAATTATATTTTGTGACTTCAAACTCAAGGCCTTTTTCTTTAGCCTCAGTTTCGTTTAAACCAACGCGGGCCACCTCTGGATCTGTAAAAGTGCACCAAGGTAAAAAACTATAATCAACTTTAAATTTCTTCAGTGGTGATGCCATGGCATTTACGGCGCAGTGCCAAGCTTGGTGCGAAGCTGCGTGAGTAAATTGATAAGGGCCAGCAACATCACCACAAGCATATATGTTTGGATATTTAGTTTGTAAGAACTCATTTACTTTTATTGTGCCATGAGAGTTAAGCTCAATCCCCAGCTCTTCAAGGCCAAAGCCTGCAACGCTGGCTTTTCTGCCAATAGCAATCAGCACATGGCTAAAACTAAGTTCTACGGTGCGATCTGCTGTTTTGATGGTTGCGGTTTTATTATGAGAAAAACTTAAAACTTCATGATTTAAAAGAACCTCAACGCCCTCATCTTTGAATTTTTTTAAAATGAGTTCAGAAACCTCAGGGTCTTCTTTGCCGAGCAGTTGAGAACCCCTTTCTACTTGAGTGACCTTAACTCCCAATCGATTAAAAGCTTGAGCCATTTCACAGCCAATTGCACCACCGCCTAACACAAGTAAATGTTCGGGCTTCTCTTTTAGTTGCCAGAGGTTTTCTGAGGTCAAGGCATGGATTTCTGTAATTCCTGGCATGTTAGGAATTAAAGGTGTGGCTCCCGTAGCTATTACAATATTTTTAGTCGTGAGAGTTTTACCATTCACTTCAACAACGAATGGTGATTTTATAGTTGCTGTTCCAGTAAAACATTCAACTCCTAACTCAGTGTAGCGCTCAACAGAATCATGGGGCTCAATTTTTTTAATAACAGAATCCACTCGATTCATAATTTTAGACATGTCAAAATCAATTTGAGCAGAGTTAAATCCTAATTTTTCGCAAGTTTTCACATCATGGGCAAGCTTTGCAGCACGAATGAGAGCCTTGCTTGGAACACAGCCAGTGTTAAGACAGTCGCCACCCATTTTATCTTTTTCAATCAAAGCCACTTTGGCTTTTGCAGCTGTTCCAATAAATGCTGTAACTAATCCTGCTGAGCCAGCTCCAAGAACTACAATGTTATAATCAAATTTTTTTGGGCGAGAATACGACTTGTAGAGTTTATGGTTTTTCCATAAGCCAATAGCTCCTCGTGCAAAAAACGGAAAAACACCGAGCAATACAAAGGAGAAAATCAAAGAAGGAGAGAGAATTCCAGATAAAGATTCAATCTGCGCTAGCTGGGTGCCGGCATTAACATACACGATGGTTCCTGCGAGCATTCCAAGTTGGCTGACAAAATAAAACACCCAAGTTTTCATGGGCGTGAGTCCCATGACTAAATTAATAACAAAAAATGGGAAGGCTGGAATCAATCGCAACGTGAATAAATAAAAAGCACCATCTTTTTTTATACCTTCATTAATTGAGCGCAGTTTATCTTTAAACTTAGACTGTACAAAATCATAAAAAAAGTATCTTGAAAATAAAAAAGCCAAAGTAGCACCCAAGCTACTTGCAAAAGAAACAATCAGTGTTCCTGTAACAAGTCCGAACAGAGCTCCTCCAGCAAGAGTCAT
>CAYMKD010000096.1:0-8421 GCA_964390435.1 uncultured Pseudobdellovibrionaceae bacterium
GTTGTACTGGGTCTAGCTTTGCAAGATACATTGGGTAATTTGTTTACAGGTGTCGCATTGCAAATAGATAAGTCTTATGAGTTAGGGGATTGGATTGAAGTCAAAGGTGGATCCGATAAAATAGTTGGTCAAGTCTATGAGGTCTCATGGCGTTCAACAGTTTTACTTTCTTTTACAGAAGAGCTCATTACAATTCCAAATCGCTATTTAGCCCAGTCTCAAATTTATAATTTCTCAATTCGTAAGCGCCCCTTTTTTCGTAGCCATATATTTCGTTTAAAATTTGGTAGTTCTGTTGAAGAAGCTAAAAAAATTCTTGTTGATTCAGCAAGATTAACACCAGGAATTTTATCAATTCCAGAACCTGTTGTGCTTGTCATGGAAACAACGGATTCATGGGTTACACTCAAAATGATTTACGGGATTTCTGACTACGGCTCTCAATTTGGTGTTGCAGATCAGTACTTAACTAAAGCAATAAATAATTTGCATTCAAGTGGTATCGCCTTAGCTGCAAATCGTATCAGCTTAGAAAAATAATGGATGGTAGCATTTTCGCTCATATGATGTTGTAAAGTGCAAATATTGGATAAAAAACAACTATCGCTTGCCGCTTTAGACTATTGTCAAGAGACACTGCCGTATTTAACACAAAAATTATTTGAGATTTGCAATGCTAGACACAATTGTTTAGTTTAAGTTAATGACAAAAACAAAACCCATCCAAATAGAGAAGATAGTTAAGTCTTTTTCGGGCCTCAAAGTACTCGATGGATTGAGTCTATCTCTAGAGTCGAGCAAAACTCATGTGCTTATAGGCCCCAGTGGCTGCGGGAAATCAACGCTTTTAAAAATTCTAGCTGGTTTGGTTAAGCCAACTTCGGGAAAAATTTTGTTAGGTGATATCTCTTTGCAAGATTTATCTCCGCAAAAAAAAGTTGAAACTTATGGCTATGTTATTCAAGAGGGTGGACTATTTCCACATTTAAATGGAGTAGAAAATATTCTTTTGCCGGCTCGCGTGCATAAAATGTTAAACTCAGAAACCTTAAGCAGATATAAAGACCTTATTGAGATGGTGAGTTTATCAGAGTCTTTGCTTAAAAGATTTCCCCGCGAAATGAGCGGTGGGCAAAGGCAGCGAGTGAGTTTAGTGCGAGCCTTACTTTTAGATGCGCCACTTTTATTGTTGGATGAACCCTTATGAGCTCTTGATCCAATTGTAAGAGGTGAGATTCACGTTGAATTAAAAAAAATATTCAGTAAATTTAAGAAAACAGTTGTGTTGGTGACTCATGATTTAGCAGAGGCGGCTCATTTTGCTGATACACTGACTTTGTTAAAAAATGGCAAGGTTGAACAGCACGGAGAAATGAGAGATTTTCTAACAAATCCTTACTCTGATTATGTAACCTCTTTTATTGAAGCACAGAAACCACCGCCAGCTTTAAGACAGCTGACTTAAATATTAATTACGGAGATTTATGAAGTTTATTATTCAACTGATGACTATATTTTTTCTAGTTTCTCTTACAATTGTTGAGTCTTCATTTGCAGAGCCATTAGTTATTCGTGTGGGTTCAAAAAACTTTACTGAAAGCTACATACTAGCAGAAATCATGGCTCAACAATTAGAAAAAGAAGGCTTAGCTAAGGTTGAGAGACGTTACGGAATGAATGGGACGGGGATTTTGTTTCAGTCACTGGCTGCTGGTGAGATTGATGTTTACCCTGAGTACACAGGTACAATTTCTCATGTCATTCTGCAAGATCCAACCATGAAAGATCCTGAAAAAGTTCAAAAGGCTTTGGGCCTCAAGAGAGCTTACGCAGGCAAGACACTGGGGTTTAATAATTCTTATGGATTAGCAGTTACAAAAGCTTTATCAAAAAAATTAAATTTAAAAAAAATAAGTGACCTTAAAAATCATCCTAATTTGCGCATGGCTTTTAGTTATGAATTTATGGAGCGTGAAGATGGCTATCCCTCACTCATAAAAAAATACGGATTAAAACCTAAATCCCCTTCAAGAATGGATCATTCCTTGGTTTATGCGGCTCTGGATGGCGATAAAGCAGATGTTATTGAGCTCTACACAACAGATCCTAAAATAAAAAAGTATGACCTATTGGTTCTTGAGGATGATCAAGATTTCTTTCCAAGGTATGAGGGATTATTTTTATTTAATAAATCCTTTGCAGATAAACATCCCGAAATTGTAGAGAAGGTTAATGAATTAGCAGATACTATTGGTGATCAGAGAATGATTGATATCAATGGCCTCGTAGAGCTAGAGGATAAAACGTTTGCAGAAGCCGCTTCAATTTATTTTAATGAGACTTTAAATAAAAAAAGAAATGCATATTGGCGAAAGTTTATTGCGCCGACAAAGCGTCATCTTCTCTTAGTTTTTATTCCATTGTTAGTTTCCATACTCATTGGAGTGCCTTTAGGTATTTTGGCAAGCAAAGTGAAAGTATTAGGACAGTTTGTCTTAATGACAGTGGGTTTAGTTCAAACCATTCCTTCATTAGCTTTACTGTGTTTTCTTATTCCAATATTTGGCATTGGTCTTATTCCTTCGCTCATCGCTCTAATATTATATGGCCTACTGCCAATTGTTAGAAATACCTACAGTGGATTTCAATCTATTGAGCCTCGTTATCATGAAATTTGTAGTGTTTTGGGATTGCCTCCATCTCAAAAACTTTTCAGAATTGAATTGCCTTTAGCTTCTATTTCAATTTTAGGTGGAATAAAAACCTCAGCTGTTATATCAGTAGGCATGGCAACTCTTGCGGCCTTCATCGGAGCTGGTGGTTATGGAGCCATGATCGTGACAGGTCTTGCTTTAAATAATAATAATATAATTTTAGAAGGAGCTTTGCCAGCGGCTCTTATGGCTGTGGCGGTACACTTTTTGTTTGAGCTCACAGATTATTTTTTAGTGCCTAAGGGGCTTAAAAGATAGAAAGGATATTTATGATGGGTTTATTTAGTAAGCACGTTAATGTAGATTTTGATGAAGTTATAAAAAGTGGCCCTTTTAATATCCGATTTCCCAAAAAAGGTAGCTTCAGTCAAGATCAAGAGTGGTGCGAAGTTCAATTTGGCAATGAATGGAAAAAGATACGCTTTCATGAGTACAGTGATATTTATAAAATACCAGGCCTTTACGAAACTATTTTTTATCGTACCCTTCGCTGTAATTCTCCTAATAGAATTTCGAGTTTGCTTAATGAAGTCATGATAGAGCTTAATGTCAGTCCTGATAAATTAAGAGTGCTTGATGTGGGAGCAGGTAATGGAATGTCAGGCGAAGCTCTGCAGTCTTTAGGAATTCGCAAAATTGTAGGAATTGATCTTCTACCAGAAGCAAAAGCAGCGGCACTTAGAGATCGTCCGTGGGTTTATGATCATTATCTTGAATGCGATTTAACTAAGTTATCAGAAGAACAAAGAACTTTTTTTGAAGGATATAAATTTAATACTCTATGTACTATTGCGGCCCTTGGCTTTGGCGATATACCACCCATGGCTTTTTATACAGCATTTAATTTAATTTCAAGTCATGGTTTTGTGGCCTTTAACATAAAAGAAGACTTTTTAAAGCAGAGTACAGGTAGTTCTTTTGCAAAACTCATTAGTAAACTTATAGAGCACGAAATTATAGAAATTGAACTCTACAAACGTTATCAACATCGCTTAAATACTCAAGGTGAGGCCCTTTATTATGTAGGAATCATCGCAAAAAAAAATACTGACATCCCTATTGAGTTTATTAATTAGGGCTCATTTGTTTAGCAGCTGCTAAAGAAGTGAATTAATGAAAATTGCTGTATCGCCTTAATACATTTATTTGTAGAATTTAACACATAATTGTTGCCACTTTATTTTTTAAAAGTAGCATGCGAATAGAGATATTCATAAAGGAGAATTAAATGAATAAATTAATAGTTTACACAACAGCAATAATTTTAGCATTAAGCTTAAGTGCACAGACATCTTTCGCGCGTGGTCATGGACATGGAGAGAAGATGAGTGGTCGAAAGCAAATGATGAAAGACCTTGAGCTTACTAAGGAACAAAAGGAAAAGCTGACTGAGCTAAGAAAAGGACAAAAAGAAAAAAGAAAAGCCTTAAAAGAGAAACTAAAAAAAGCAGGTGAGGAGTTTAGAGCGAAAATTCAAAGTGAAGCCTCTGATGAAGAGATTCGCAAAAGTCACTCGGCAATGCAGAGTTTGATGATGGAAATGGGCAGTCTTCGAATGGATAGTATGCTTTCACTTAGAAAAGTACTTACCAAAGAGCAAAAAGAGAAATTTAAAAGTATGCATAAGGATGTTCCAGGTCATAGCAGTCATATGGGCTATGGAATGGGTGATAATGACAGTGAAGATTAAGTTTAACTAAAATAGTTAGACAAATTAAATAGTCTAGTTAAGATGGAGTGATGAGGTCACGGGCCGTATTAGTACCATTAATCATAGCAATAAATACACTTGTATTTATTGCTTGGAATTTTTATTCACTCAGTGACCCGTACTTTATGATAAATAATTTTTTGGTTAGTTGGAATGGTTTAACCCAAGGCCGATACTGGACACTTATAACCTCTGTATTTTCTCATAATCTATTTATTCATTTTTTTATTAATATGTTTGTTTTAAATAGTTTTGGAAACTTTCTAGAATCTGTTTTGGGTATTAGATCCTTTCTGTCTTTTTATTTGATCGCAGGTTTTGTAAGCTCCTTGTCTCATTGTTTAGTATCTAACTTCATTCTAGATTCGCCCGACATTCCAGCTCTTGGGGCCTCAGGTGCTGTTGCTGGGCTGGTGCTGTTGTTCTCATTGATGTTTCCTAAGCAAAAACTTTTAATTTTTGGCATTATTCCAGTACCAGCCTTATTTGGAGCTGCTGCCTTTATTGCTCTTGATTTATGGGGTCTGCTTGCACAAGCCAGGGGTGGTGGCTTGCCAATTGGGCACGGCGCTCATCTTGGTGGAGCACTTACAGGAATTATTTACTACTTTGCGTTTATTCGTAAGAAACCCAAAAGATTTATTTAATTTTAATAAGTTTAGTTTTTTCAGAGTAATTTTCATACTGAATAGAGTTGTTTTTTGTAACTCCATCAATTTTTTTAACAATGTCGGCAATTCTCCACAAAGCATCGTTAAGTCTCTTAAAAGTTACCTCGGTGGGGTTTTCTTGAATAGATTTAATGCTGCCTATGGCAATAGAGAGGGGATTATTGATTTCATGATTGTAGGTGGCAATCATGGCGCTGATTGCTTCCATTTCTTTAAGTAAGCCCATTTGCTTTGAAAATTCAGAAATTTTCAAATGAGTTAAAATTCTCATATGCGCTATATCAAAATTAATAGGTTTTGTAATATAGTCGTTTGCACCAGTTTTTAAGCAGTCAACAATATCAGAGGCTTCGCTTTTAGCTGTGATCATTATAATTGGAAGTTCAACGCTATTGTACTTAGTTCTGAGTCTTTTTAAAACTTCATTGCCTTGTATATCAGGCATCATAACATCAAGTAAAATCAAGGAGGGCTTGCTACTTTTAACCTGCTCTAAGCACGTTGTGCCATCATTACAGGTTCTAGCTTTAAAGCCTTTTTTAAGAAGAAGGCTTGAGAGTAAATTTCTGTCAAATTCACTATCATCTACTATTAAAATTTCATTATTTTCTGTTAAGGGCTTATCCACAGACCTACCATCAATTAGAGTGAATATTCATCAAAGAGCTTATCGGAGAAGAAACTATGGATTTAAGTCTAGTTTTAATTATAGCTCCTAATATGAATAATAATGAGACATAGTTAATAAAATTTCAATTTCATGGTTTTTCTGTTAACTAATGAGATGTTGTATATGAGCACAGTTTCAATTTTTGGCTTTTATGAGCCCATTAGTAGTTGGTCCCATCTATTAACTGCCTTTGCGGGCTTTATAGGGCTCTATTTCTTATTGAAAAGGGGAAAGGGCAATTTAACTAGGCAACTAGCTTTATTGGTATTTTCAATTTCAATCATTTTTTTATTTTCAATGAGTGGAGTGTTTCATCTCCTATATGCTCCGAGTATGGCACGAGATGTTTTACAGAGACTTGATCATGCAGGTATTTGGACCTTGATCGCAGGAACCTTTACCCCAATTCATATTATTTTATTTCGCGGACCATGGCGCTGGATTCCTTTAACGGCTATTTGGGTTATGGCAATTACAGGTTTAGTATTGCAGGTAATCTTTTTTACCTCATTCCCTCAGTGGTTAGTTCTACTTTTATTTTTAGGTCTCGGATGGTTTGGTTGTTTCTCAATGTATAAGTTTAAAAAGCTTTATAGAGATCCGACCATTTGGTTTTTATTTGCAGGCGGTATTTTTTATTCAATTGGAGCTATAATCGATTTTATGCGTTGGCCTGTAATATGGCTTGGAGTTCTAGGGCCTCATGAAATATTTCATTTATTTGTAATTATGGGTGTTGCTTCTCACTGGTGGTTTATTTATAAATGGGCCGATCATCCGATCACTAATGACATAATGTTTTTAGTGCAAATATTCCCAAATCATAAATATGTAGCCGAAGCTAATGAAGAAAGTATTGCTATTGAAGCAAGTTCCTTAGAGGATTTAAAAAAGCAAGCTACAGCTATAGTAAAAAAACGATTTCATCATAGTATTAAGCCAAGGATTCGATTGCGTTACTTTAATGAAGAGCACTTGCATTAGTTAAATAGAAATATGTAGCTCTTTAGTAAGTATGTAAAGAAGGATAAAGATGGCCGGGATTTGTAGCAGAAGTATAATAATAATATTTACTTTGGCCCTTCTATCTTTTAAAGAATTTTTCCAATATCTGTGAGCATTCACTAAAGAAGCGTAGTTAAATAAAATAGGGATTGTAATCATGCCTGCAAAGGCGAAAAAAATGGATTTTTTAAAATAATTAGAGCTTCCTCTTTCAAAAGATTCGGACTCTTTTGTATCAATCTTGGTTAGTAAATCTTTTGCCTTTAAATAATCAATTGGCTCGACATAGAGACTGTGTTTAAAAGAGAGATCTCCGGTAATTATATTGGCGTAACCCCTAATCTTTTGCATTTTAGCTGATATTTCGTTTGAAGCTAAATATTGTAAAGCAATTTCTGCTTCAGTTTGATTGTAAAATACTTTCAATAGCTTCACTTTAAACAACCTCAGTACTTGTAAGAGTTAAGATTCTAAAAACCATTTTAGCTTTTTATACTTTAAGCCGTTCACTTGAATTTCTATAAAATGAACCCCTGGATAGTATTCTCTTGTAGTGATTTTCTTTAGGTGATGTTGTTTTTTGATTGTTAAAATTTCTTTTGCATTAATCTCTACAGATTTTAGCTTAAACACTTTTGCAGAAGTTTTTTTATTGGATTTCATAAAATGTATTATGTAATCAACGACTAACTTTTGTGGCTTCTTTGCTAAAGAATGAATTTGAAATTTAAACTCTAAGCGATCATTGAGTTTAAATTTGTGCTTATTTAATTTTAATTTTTCTACTTTAATTTTGGCTTTTGTCGAAACACCAATTAGCTGTAGTGCTTGCGGATGTCCCTCTTTAATTAATGAGCGCAAAGATCTTTTTATGATCCAATCAATTTTATTTTTATGTTTTTTTGACGTTTCTGATTTCTGCCATTTTTTTAATAGATTAATAACAAACTCAGGGTGATCTTTAGTGATATCATTTAGATGATTTGAAACGCTCTTTCTTACATAAAGCTCTTCATCATACTTAAGTTGCTCTAATATTGGTAAAGTAAGACTAGGATCTTTAATGCATATATCTAAGCGTTCCCCCCAGGGCAGGCGAGGACGACTACCCTCTGAGGCTAGGCGGCGTACATGTACATTTTTATCTTTGGAGCATGCTAGTAAAAAACTTAGAGTTTTTTGAGGATTAGATTTAATAAATGGGCGTACGGCAAACTCGGCTGTAAATAGTGAAGTTAAAATTTTAAGTGTATCAAGTGAGAGTGCGGCGTGATTTAAACCATAAGTTTGAATAAACTCTGTATAAGGCCATAAATCAAAGCCTTTGAGTTTTTGAGATTTGGTAGACTCAAGCAATGTTTTTAAGGCCATAGGGTAATCGTGGGGCAAAGTTTTTTTTAATTGTCCAGATATAAGTCTCACTCGAGATTTCATCTCTAGTGAAGCTAGATCTCGCGAAATTTCTAAAAAATCCTTTTTGTTAAATTGAGAGCTTGCTTGTGACAAAGCTAGGCTCATGCGTTCTAGAAGATCCTCATTAATCCAGTGTTTAAAGGCCGAAGAATTATTTTTAGATTGTTGTTGAGATTGATTTGTTGGCAAGATTCCTCTAACTGCAGGCAGCGCAAGTTCCAAAAAACTCTAATCTAT